>JAZUOL010000001.1:0-64835 GCA_045604605.1 Acutalibacteraceae bacterium
ATTACTGATGATTGCATCTCATGTGGTGCTTGTGCAGCAGATTGCCCCGTTGAAGCAATTTCTGAAGGCGATGGCATCTATGTTATCGATGCAGACACTTGCATTGATTGTGGTGCTTGTGCAGGTTCTTGCCCCGTAGGCGCTCCTGTTGAGGACTAATTTGTACTTATTTTTAGCAACTAACCGCTCACCCTTCGGTGAGCGGTTTTGCTTTTGTTAATTTTCTTAAAATTTTAAATAAAGTATTTGTTTTTATATATTTATATGTTATAATTACAAAGATAATGGATACGTGCCACTAAAATACGGAAGGATGTGCCAATCGTGCTGATGGATCGCTTTTTGGATATTACCGATTTTTCAAGGGAAGGCTTGAGAGAAGCTCTTAATGTTATAACTTTTATTAAAGAAAATAAAAATGCTTATTCAAAAGACCTTGAAAAGAAAAGTGTAGTAACTGTGTTTTCTTCAGATGACAGAAATTCCAAGGCAGCATTTTCTTCGGCTATTGTTAAAATGGGCGGAGTTCCAATGGATTTTGAATTAAAAGAGAGAGAAAGCTTAAGAGATGCCGTTATGGCAATGTCCTCCTTTGGTGATGCTATTGTTCTTTCTCACAATAAAAAGGGCGCGGCAAGAGCGGCATCCTTGTATGCAACTGTTCCTGTTATAAATGCAGGTGACGGTGCAAGAGCATATCCTGTAAAAACACTTGCCGATTTTTCTTCCGTCTGGATAGAGAAAAAACATGTTTCAAATATGAAAATAGGCTTTTTAGGTGATTTTTCAGATAACATTCTTATTAAGAATTTGCTTCAATGTCTCAATTTATATAACGGTAATGAATTTTTCTTCGTTTCCGTAAACGGAAAGCCTCTGGGCGAAGAATATGTCAGCATTATGGATAAAAGGGAAAAAGATTTCGTTGTTTATGATAATCTTTTTGAAATACTTCCTCAGCTTGATGTGCTTTATATGACAGAGGTAAAAAAATCCTCATTTGAAAGTGAGATTATGTATGAAGCAAGAAAGCACAATTTTACATTGGATGAAAGAATGCTTCTTGCCGCAAAAGAGAATTTGATAATACTACATCCGTTCCCCAGAGGAGAAGAACTCAGTGCATCTGTTGATTCGGATTCAAGAGCAAAATATTTTGAGGGCTTTAACAGATATGTGGATGCTTGTATGGCAATTTTATCAAAAACATTGTCAAACAGAGCAGGTAAAAAAGTGAAATCTCAATATGAAGATGATACTCATGATGCTTTTTGCGGAAAAGATAACTGTATAACAAGTACGGAAAAATATCTTCCCAAACTCTTTTACGAAACTGCGGATGGTAGTTTGTTCTGTAAATACTGCGGTCAGGAATTGAAAAAATGACAAAAACGATACTTGTAATAAAGGGCTCTTATCGGGAAAACGGTTTTACAAACAGAATCTGGAAAGATGCGGTAAGGGACCTTGAAAATACTGAAATTAAAATTTTTGATACATATTCCCATAAATTTAAATTTTGTAAGGGTTGTAATTATTGTGAAGAAGCGGGCAAATGTGTTTACAGGGATTTAGACGAGTTTTTCAAAACTTTCGAAAATGCAGATGTTATAATTTTTTCAAGCCCTGTTTATAATGGTTCTTTTGCTGCTCCCGTAAAAGCAATTATAGACAGATTCCAGGTCTATTACACCTCTTTTTATAAAAATGCAAAGACACAGCCTATAAAAAAACACAGAAAAGTAATTCTTCTTGCAGCGGCAGGAAGGAAAGGTAAAGAAGCGCTTGAGGAAATGGAAAAAAACCTTAAATGTGCTTGTACTATTTTGAATTCGGAATTGGTTGGCTCTGTTTTGTGTTACGATACAGACGAAACACCTGATTACGAAACCCCATCAAAAGAGTTGAAATCAATTCTGAAAAGGAGTTTTATAAATGAGTAAACGAAAGGTGAAAATAATAGCGGTTGTTGTAGCAGTAATAATAACAGCCGTATCTTTGGGTGCCTTTGGTATTGCGAAAACCGTTACGGATGGTATGTTTAATATGAATACACCTATGCGCATTACCGCAAACTCTACAGTTATAGGTACAATTGAATCAAAAAAAGATTATGAATCATATATTTTTGAGGTTGGGAAAAATGGTGCATTGAGCGTAAGGCTTGACCACGACGATTTGCTCGATAGCGTAAAATGCGGTTACAGAGTTACCCTTTACAGAGTTCTTGAAAAGGAAACTCGTACATATAAAGAGCTTGTTTATTTTGACTCCTTCTGGAGTGATGTTACATCAAGCTGGGGCGAAATAGGTGTTTCTCCCGGAACATATTTGGTAATGGTTTATCCGGGTGCAGACATAATTTACGGAGACTTTACTCTTGTTACAAGCTTTACAGAAACCACTACATTTGAAAAAGAACCCAACGATAGCAAAAAAACCGCAGATACCTTCAAGGTTGATACTGCTATGTATGGTTCTTCATCTCAGCGCGAGAGTGGCTATGACAATGACTGGTTTGTATTTGAGCTTACGGAAGATAGTTGCATAAATCTTTCCTTTGTTCACGATGACCTTACCTTCCCCAAGGCAGGCTGGAATATTAAAATTCTTAATGAACAAGAAAAAGTTGTTTGTGATTTCACATCCAAGTTGACAGATACCTTGATTAAAACCGGTACAATTGGTTTGAAAAAGGGTACGTATTATATTGAGGTTGAAAGTGTTTCGCCAATTGCAACAACATATACTCTTGTTTTAAGTGCAGATAAGGCAGTTAATAACGAATTTGAGCTTAATGATACACCTGAAACTGCCATAGATTTACCGCAAAAAATAACAATGAGCGGTTCTCTTTCAGACAGACGTTTAAGTCTTGATAAGGATTATTACAGAATTAACGTTACCCAGAGAGGTACATTAAAAATAACCTTCTCCCACGAAATGCTTGATGGTGATAAAAACGGTTGGAATATTCGTGTGCTTAAAAAAGATGGCAGTAAGTATTATGAAGTAATCAAAAAGATTTCTTCATGGAACAGTAAGACATGTATAATCGAAAATCTGGGCTTGTCAAAGGGTGAATACTTTATTCTCGTTGATGCAGATTCGCTTTCATATAATAGTGCCACATATAAATTAAAGTGGAATCTGACACCGAGAGACGATTTTGAAACAGAGCCTAATAACACAATAAAGCGCGCTAAAAAAATCAAGGGTAACAAGCTTTATTACGGTTCAATTATCTCAACAGATGTTGATTTTGATGAAGATTATTATAAATTTGAGCTTACAGAAAAAACAAATGTAAGTCTTGAGCTGGGTCACGAAAAATTAGTTGACAGCTCTTGTACCTGGACTGCAAGCATTGTAGATGAGGATAACTACAAGATATGTTCTGTAAAATCCTCTTTGAACCAGGGTCTTGTTTCTACCGGCGTTGTAACTCTTCCCGCTGGCACCTACTATGTTAAGGTTTCCACAGGTGACTATGGTTCTGAAACACCTTATTATTTCAGATTGGTAAGGTGACAGGGCTTTGAAAAAATTTATTTGTGTGTTTTCCGTGCTTTGCATTCTTTTTCTGAATGGGTGCTCGGGAAACACCATCCAAAAGAATAATGAAAAAACCATCGCGGTATCTTTTTATCCTGTTTTTATATTTACCTTGAACCTTGTGGAAGGTATTGATGAAGTGAAGGTTGAATGTATGGCAGAGCAAAACATCGGCTGTTTGCATGACTATACTCTTACCGCAAAAGATGCAAAGCTTCTCAGTGATGCTCGGGTTCTTGTTGTAAACGGTGCCGGAATGGAAGGCTTTCTGGAGGATGCTTTCCGTAGTGTTGAAAGCATTTCGATTATTGATTCCTCTGAAGGCATAGAATTGCTTTGCGGGGAAGAACATGCTGAGCAAGAAGCGCATGGAGAACACGAAGAGCATTCACATCATCAGAGCAATTCTCATATCTGGCTTTCTGTTGACAATGCAAAAGCACAAGTAGAAAATATAAAAAGTGGTCTTTTAAGAGAATTTCCCGAATATGAAAATATAATTAAGAGGAATTACGAGGATTATATACAAAGACTTGACGCACTTGCTGCAGAAAGGGACTCACTTCCGGCGTTGACAAAGGAATTTTCTGTGGTTTCTTTTCATGGAGCATATGAATACTTAGGTAAAGAAACAGGTTTTGAGATAAAAACCACCATAGAGAGTGACGAGGGCAAAGAGCCTTCTTCAAAAGAACTTGCTCGTTTAAGTACTGAAATGAAAAAGGAAAACATAAGAGCTTTGTTTGTTGCACCGGATTACAACGGTTCTGCAGCTGAAATACTCGGCAGAGAAACAAACACGGAAATTTATGTTATTAATCCCGTCATAAGCGGTGAAATTAAACTCACTGCTTATGAAGATATAATGAAAGAAAACTATAAAACCATTTTAAAGGCGGTGAAGTAATGGCTTCCGAAAACGGCTGTGGCCTTTGTAAAATAAAAGTTGATAATATCGGCGTAAAAAAAGGCGGCGAGGTGTTGATTTCGGAGGTATCATTCCACCTTCATTGCGGAGAATTGACCGCTCTTATAGGGGTTAATGGCGCAGGAAAAACAACTCTCGTGAAATCAATTCTCGGTGAAATTCATCACGAGGGAACAGTATCCTTTGAATCTCACGAGGGCGAAAAAATAGATAATATAACAATAGGTTATGTTCCGCAACATTTGGACTTTGATCGTTCTGCTCCTATAAGCGTTGAAGATTTTCTTCTTGTGGGAAGAACAAACAGTCCGGTTTGTTTTGTGAAGAATAAAAAGCTAAAAAAAGAAATTGATAAAGCCTTAGAAACTGTAGGTTGCAAAGAGCTTAAGCATAGAAAGTTAGGTTCATTGTCAGGAGGCGAGCTTCAGAGAGTGATGCTTGCAAACGCTCTCTATCCTCTTCCTGAGTTGCTTTTGCTTGATGAACCGGTTTCCGGAGTGGATGCTGCAGGCAGCGAAAAGTTTTATGAGGTTATAAGTGATTTAAAGCATAATTATCATATGGCTATTGCAATGGTTTCTCACGATTTGGGCATTGTAAGAGATTTTGCAGACAATGTTGTCCTTATTAACAAGTCTGTTCTTAAAAGTGGCGATGCAAAAGAGGTTTTCGAATCTCCCGAATTCAAAAAGAGCTTTTATAGCTTGGAAAGGGAGGCGGAGAAATGAGTGTAATTTATAATATAGCTGATGTATTATTTCCGTTTTCCTGGGCAGATTACAAATTTATGGTAAACGCTTTTGTTGCTGTTATTTTAATTGCCCCTCTTATGGGGATTTTAGGTACAATGGCAGTTAACAATAAAATGGCGTTTTTTTCTGACGCGTTGGGACATAGTGCTTTTACAGGTATTGCTTTAGGAGTGCTTCTGGGAATCAGAAACGAAATGATTTCTCTTATAGCTTTCGGGGTTTTCCTGGCTCTTGTTATTACAAGAGTGAAAAATAAAGGCAATACTTCTTCTGATACGGTTATCAGTGTGTTTTCTTCAACTTCTGTTGCAGTAGGTCTGCTGGTGCTTTCTTACGGTGGAGGCTTTTCAAAATATAGCGTCTATCTTGTGGGCGATATTCTGAGCGTAACAGAAAGTGAAATTTTGTGTTTGTTTGTTACGTTAATATGCGTAATAGTGATTTGGTCTATTATTTATAATAAGCTTCTTGTTATCTCCGTAAACAGAGAGCTTGCCGCAAGTCGCGGAATCAGAACAGCTGTTTACGAAAATATATTTGTTATTGTTGTTGCGGTAGTCGTAATGATGTCAATAAAATGGGTTGGTATTCTGCTTATTAATTCTTTGTTGATTTTGCCTGCAGCCGCAGCAAGAAATGTTGCAAAAAATTCCCGTCAATATCTTGGCATTTCAGTGATTATTTCATTGGCTTGCACAATTTCGGGACTTCTTGTTTCTTTTTATGCTGACACATCCGCAGGAGCAACGATTGTCACTGTTTCGGCAGTTGTGTTCTTTGCAACATACATTTTCAGAAAAAAATAACCGAAAGGATTGTATATAAATGTTATTTTCACAGGATATAGGCGTTGATTTGGGTACAGCCAATACACTTGTTTTTGTTAAGGGTAAGGGTATAGTAATAAGAGAGCCCTCTGTTGTGGCAGTGGATGAAAGAACAAATCCTAAAACAGTTGTTGCAGTTGGTGCAGATGCTAAAAGAATGATTGGCAGAACACCGGGTTCAATTACTGCAGTAAGACCCCTTAAAGACGGTGTTATTGCAGACTTTGATATGACTTCAGATATGCTCAAGGAATTTATCAAAAGAGCCATAAGCGGTTCGCCGTTTAACAGAGCGCGAGTTATGATTTGTATTCCATCCGGAGTTACTGAGGTTGAAAGAAGAGCGGTTCATGATGCTGCTAAAAGTGCAGGTGCAAGATATGTAAGCCTTATTGAAGGGCCTATGGCAGCTGCTATTGGTGCAGGACTTCCCGTTCTTGATGCAACAGGTAGCATGATTGTTGATATCGGTGGCGGTACAAGTGAGGTTGCCGTTATATCTCTCGGAGACATTGTTACATCAAAATCTGTCAGAGTTGCGGGAGATACCTTTGACGAAGCGATTATTTCTTATGTAAAGAGGACATTCAATCTTCTTATAGGTGAACGTTCTGCAGAAGATATTAAAATTAAATTGGGTTCTGCTTATCCTTACGAGGGTGAGGCAGCAATGGAAATCAAGGGAAGAAATCTTATTGATGGTCTTCCTAAATCAGTTGAGATTACAAGTGAACAGGTGCGTCAGGCTCTTGCAGACCCTGTTGACCAGATTCTTGACTCTATTCGTTATACACTTGACAGAACCCCCCCCGAACTTGCTGCGGATATTATCGAAAGAGGAATAACACTTACAGGTGGCGGAGCACTTCTTCGCGGATTAGATAAGCTTATTTCCTCTGAAACCGGTATGCCCGTTAATGTTGCAAAGAATCCCATTGACTGTGTTGTAAACGGTACGGGTATATGTCTTGAAAAAGACCTTTTAGGATTCAGGAAAGGCTGATAATGAGGAAGGCTAAGAAATGAAAAGATTTTTTCGCAGTCAAGGGTTTAAAAATCTTGTTGTTATTGCAGTTGTGATTTTTCTTGGTGTGCTTACGGCGGCATTTACTCATAATGCATCATCGCCTATTACCTCTGTATTAGGAACAGTATTTTCTCCTTTGCAAAAATTATCTGCGGTTATTTCCGAAAATCTCGGAGAACTGGCAGTTTCTTTTGAATCCGCTTCTGTTTACTCTGCGGAAAATGAAGAACTGAAAAAAGAGTTGGCGGAATATCGTAAAAAACTCGCAGATTATAATGAGATGAAAAAGAAAGTAGATTCTTATGAAGAATTCTATGGAGTAAAAAAACAAAATCCTGATTTTCAATTCAGCTACGGTTCAATTTTGTCCCGTGATGTTGCTGATGCATACGGTTCTTTTGTACTTAATGTGGGCTCAAAGGATGGGGTAGAGGTTGATGACCCTGTAATATACGGAGAGTATATTGTAGGTATTGTAAAAAAAGTCAATTTCTCAACTTGTGTTGTTTACACACTTATAGATCCGAGAGTTAATATAGGTGCATTAGAGTCCGGAACAAGAGAGTATGGTTATGTTTCAGGGGATGCTGCTTTGTATAAGGACGGGTTGTGTAAGCTGTCAGGACTTGATGCCTCAACCTCTGTTGTTGGTGGCGGTATAGTTTGTACTTCCGGTGCTGGCGGTGTATTCCCGGACGGACTTCTTATAGGTGAAATAACATCAGTTCATAATGATGAGGTTTCCTCCGGCTTTTATGCAGAGGTTAAGCCATTTGTTGAGCTTTCAAAAATTTCCGATGTTTTTGTAATTACCTCATTTGAAGGTCAGGGCGAAGAATAAACTGTAAAATATAAGTGGAAAAGAGGTGATACCATTGCATTACGGAGATAATAAACCGAAATATATCAGATGGGCGATTTTGGGCGCTTTGCTGACAGTATCTGTTTTGCTGCAAAATTCTGCAGGTGGATTTTCAGAGTTTTTGGGTGCAAGGGTATTCATCTGTATTCCTATGTGTGTTGCTGTTGCAATGTTTGAAAGAGAGGTTCCTGCAGCAATTTTTGGTGCTGTCGCCGGTGCTTTGTGGGATGTTTCAAGCGGTGTTGACGGGTTCAACACATTGGTTTTAATGATTTTGTGCGCTGTGAGCAGTTTGCTTATAAGCCACCTTATGAGAAATAATGTTATAACATCTTTAGTTTTAGGTGCAGGAAGTATTCTTGCTTATGAAATTGTTTATATAGCCGTAAGATTCTGGGGAGCAGGAAACCCTGTCAGAGCGATATTTACATTCTATCTGCCATCTTTTCTAATTACGGTGATTTTTGTTCCGATTTGTTACATTTTGATAAAATTTGTTTATAATTCTTATAGAGTTGAAGAGTAAAAAGTTATGTCTATTGAATTGAGAAAAAAAAGAAGAATTGCAGGAACGGTTATAATCGGTTTGCTTTTCAGTTTCCTTGTTTTTTCACTGGTGAAAACGCAGTTGATTGATGCGGAGGAGTATAAAGCCGCAGCAGACAGTTTGGCAGTTTCCAGCAGTTCTGTGAAAGCTGCCCGAGGAGAAATTCTCGACTGTAATGGTAATCCCCTGGTAACAAATAGACAGGGGAATTCTATTGTGTTTAAATATTCCGAGTTTCCCTCCTCAAAAAAACAAGACGAAAGAAATGAACTGATTTTTTCTCTTATAAATCTTTTTGAAAAAAATAATGTGGAGTGGATTGACAGACTTCCGCTAAAGTATAAAAAAGGTAAGCTTATAGTCGATAAAGACAAAGAAGCTGAGTTTGAGTATATGGTTTCTCAGAATATGCTTGAGATGGAAAAAGGTGAGAAATCAACAGCAGATGAATGCCTTGATGCTCTTATTGAAAGATATGGACTTGAAAGCTATTCCAGAGAAGATGCGCGAAAAATTGCATCGGTTTGTTTCGGAATGAAATATTTATATTTTTCTGTTCCCTCACCGTATGTTTTTGCGGAAGATGTTCCCACGGAAATTGTGGCGGCAATAATGGAAAAAAATAGTAAATATCCCGGTGTTGATACAGAGAAAGACAGCTATAGAGAGTATAGTGATAAAACAAGCTTTTCCCATATTCTTGGTGTGGTAGGTTCTATAAGCGCAGAAGAATACGAGCTTGAATCCAAAAAGCTTAACGAAAAATTAAGTGATGACACTCTTACGGCGAAAGAAATCAAGGTTTTAAAGAATAATGCATATTCCCTTAATGACAGTTACGGAAAAAGCGGTATTGAAGCTACAATGGAAAGCTATCTTCGTGGAGTTAACGGAATAAAGACGACCACTACTAATTCCGATGGTAGCGTAACAGAAGATTATCTCTCAAAGCCACAACAAGGAAATACGGTTGTTACTACAATTGACAGTGAGCTTCAAAAGGTTGCTGCAAAAGCATTGCAGGAAATGCTCATTAATAACAAAAACTCTTCTTATTTCGGTACTGCCGGTGCAATGGTAGTTTTAAATTGCAAAACAGGGGCAGTTCTCGCAAATGTTTCTTTACCGACCTATGATATAACAAGGTATTTTGTTGATTATAACAAACTTGCCTCAGATACAGACAGCCCTTTGTGGAACAGAGGAATTCAAAGTGCATATGCGCCCGGCTCAACAATGAAACCGGCAATCTCAATAGCAGCTTTGGAAGAGGATGTTGCTACAATAAATACGTCTTGTTATTGTGGCGGAACGTATGTCTTAGAAGACCAGACGTTTAAGTGCCTTCAGACTCATGGCTATTTGAATGTCACCTCTGCTTTGGAAAAATCATGCAACATATTTTTCTTTGAAATGGGTAAGATGCTTGGTATTGATAAAATGAATAAGTATTGCAGTCTCTTAGGTTTAGGTCAGAAAACGGGAATAGAACTTCCTGAAGCTGAAGGTGTTTTGGCAAGTGTTGCAAACAAAGAAGCGGCAGGTCAGGTCTGGAATCCCGGTGATACAGTTCAGGCGGCAATCGGCCAGTCTGATAACCTTTTTACACCCTTGCAACTTGCAAACTACTGCGCAACAATTGCCAACGGCGGAACCAGATTCAAGCCCTATATTATTAAATCCGTACTTTCTGCGGATATGTCAGAGGTCATATATGAAACAGAGCCGGAGGTTCTTAACACTATAAATGTAAGTAAAAAGACGCTTGGAATAGTAAAACAAGGTATGCGACAGGTGATTCTTAACGGAGGTAGTTCCTATTATTTTAAGGATTGTATAGTTGAAGTCGCAGGCAAAACAGGTACATCACAGCTTAAAAGAACAACTGAAAGCGGTGTGACAATGGATTGTAATAACGGTTTCTTTATATCCTTCGCTCCTTATGATGACCCTGAAATTGCTATTGCTATTGTAGCGGAAAATGCGCTGACAGGTAGCCAGACCTCTCAGGCGGCAGTTCCTGTTTACAACTACTATTTCGGACAAAAAACAAGTTTTGATTCTGCCGGAACGGTTAATGAACTAATTCCTTAAGGTGATAAAATGAAAGTTATATCTGTTGCATCTGCCAAGGGTGGCGTAGGTAAATCAACTTTTTGCGCGTGTGTGGGTAGAATGTTGGCTCTTCACGATAAAAGAGTTCTTCTTGTTGATATGGATATCGGCGTAAGAAGCCTTGATATTTTGATGGGTGTTTCCGAACAAACCGTTTATAATTGGGGCGATGTAATAAAAAATAATGTAGATTACAGAAAAGCGGTTATTGAAGTGGGGAGAAATATTTTTCTCCTTCCCGCACCTATCGATTTTTCTGAAGAATATATAACTGAAAATTTTTCGGAATGTATAGAAAAATATAAAAAAGACTTTGATTATATATTTTTGGATTCTCCTGCAGGGCTTGAAAGCGGATTTTTGCTTTCTGCAAAAACTTGCGACGGGTGTATAATTCTTTCTACCCCCGATAATATAAGTATAAGGGCAGCCTCTTATGCCTGTCGCAATGTAAGAAAAAATGGTGTTGCAGATGTTCGGCTTGTGGTGAATAAATTCAATAAAAAGCTGCACAAAAAGATCGATGTTGATGAGATTATTGATGGTGTGGGTGCAAGACTGTTGGGAATTGTGCCGGATTCTCAGGAGGTTTATTCAGGCGTAAATGGTGGTAAAATACCTTATAGCTGTAAGGGGAATAGTGCTTTTTTGAGGATTTCAAAAAGACTTTGCGGCGAAAATATTCCTTTCAAAGCAAAAAATCTGTAATTTTTGTTGACATTTAAAATTAAAGTTATATAATGAAGTTGCAAAATTAAGTAGCTACAAATTTTGCCGAAAATAAAACAGGGGAGCTGGCGGACGTCGGCTGAGAAAGAAAACATTCCTTTTCTGACCCTAATAACCTGATGCGGATAATGCCGCCGTAGGAAAAATACCACCGGATTAGTATCTCTCTATGGCTGTGTTACCGCCGTAGGGAGATTTTTATTCGGAGGTATTATTAAAAATGGATACATTAACAAAAAAAGATAAAATCAGACGTTTGGTGGAAAGTGCTTTAATGCTCGCTTTATCAACGCTTTTGGCGGAATTTGCCATAATCAAATTCCCCTTTGGCGGAAGCGTGACGATATTCAGTCAGGTTCCTATGGTGGTTGTTTCATATCGCTACGGAATTAAATGGGGTGCTTTTGCGGGCCTTTGTATGGGCGTTATTCAAATGCTTTTCGGTATGGGCAATTTTGCTTATGTAAGCGGTTTGGTTTCGTATTTAATATTGGCTTTTGCTGATTATATAATAGCTTTCGGGGCTCTGGGATTTGGCGGTATGTTTAAAAACAAAATAAAAAATCCCATCATTGCGCTTGCTTTGGGCGGTGGAGTTGTTTCGGTAATAAGGTTTATTTGCCACTTTATAAGCGGTGTTACAATCTGGGGCGATTATACCGAAGGTGCACAGGCGGTATGGGAGTACTCTCTTACATATAATGCGGGGTATATGCTTCCCGAACTTATCATAACTGTTGTAGGTTGTGTCGTTCTTGCATCAATATTTGATTTATCCTCAAAAGAGATAAAAGTAAAAAGTAAGAAAAGTATTAAAAACAAGTAAAAAAAGTTAAAAAATTGTAAACCTCCTTATTAATTGCTGTTTTTATTTGAATTTTCACACAAATGGTGATAGAATGAAAACAGAATGGAATAAGGAGGTTTTTCCTTGAAAGACAATAAAAATTTAAATGACTTGAATTTGCCTGATGGTGAGTTGTCAAAATCCGGCAATAATACTGCTGTTACGGAAGATAACTTTTCAACTGCAATAGACAAATCTAAGGAATATTCTGATAAATCTTTGGATGAAGAGTTGGAACGTCTTGCGCAGACTTTTCGTCAAGAGCTTAAAAAGGCACAGGCGATGACTGAAGAGGAGCTTGTAAAAAGCGGGATAGTAATTCAACAGTATGAAGATGAAGAAGGTGCGATTCCTGAGGAAGAACTGTGTCATTGCTGTGGTGAACAACGACGTGACAAAAGCTTTGGAGAGAATTATGAATATTGCAAAAGCTGTAGAGAGGCAATGCGCCGCTACCCGTTAAGCATTTCAGGTATTATTACGCTTGCTGTGATGGTGTTTGTTGCTGTCTTTTCGGTTTTCTCTTTTGCAGAGGATTTTTCAACATACAATACCATTCGTCAAGGTGATGACTGTATAAAGGAAAACAAGCTTTACTCTGCATTTGATTCATATGATGCTGCAATTTCTGCTTTTGAGGCAGAAGATGTTGTTCCTAAAAATTTATATTTTAAAACTATAAAGATTCTTTATAATACAATGCCTGATGGTGTTTATTCAATGAATGACATAATCAAAAGGGTTGATTCAGCATTAACACAATTTGAGTCACAAATTCCTGTTTATGCAAATTATATGGAAATCTATGAAGAGGCTCAGATTCTCTACGGAACAATAAACGAATTTTATACAGTTTTAAATAATGAAAAATTTGCTGAATACGATTTCAAAAATGATGAACAGTACCAAGAACTTATGACAGAAATCGGTTCGATAATTGATAAGCAAATCACAATTACTTCCATTGACAGAAAATCGAGTCAGCTTGTAGCATCAAATGAAGCAATTGTAAGATTTTGTCAGTATATGTTCGCTTATTCAAATGAAAGATTTGAAGATTCATATAAATATATGAATATGGTTTATGAGCTTGAACCTTCATATTTATGGCTTTACGCTTATGAATTGGGTGCAGCAGAGCTTCAAAACGGTAATCTGGAAAAAGCTCAATTTTTAGCTGATGTTTTATACGAGAGTAACTATGAATTGCCGGATGCCTATGCTTTGCATTCTTCTGTTGCGCGATTGACCGGAGATAGCAAAAGAGCAATTGAATGGGCAGATAAAGGTGTAAAAAATGCTGCGGAAAATGCAGAGCTGTACAGAATAAAAGCAATGGCGCACATTACCTCCGGTGATTACGAAGCAGCTAAAGAGGCAACAGATGCGGCACTTAAAATAGAAGGTTACGGACTTCTTTATATGACCGCCATTGTTGCAGAAAATGAATTGGGTAATGATGATGCGGTAAAAGAGTTGAAAGCTACTATGAAAGAAAATGATATGGAGCTTTCTGAAAAAACTCAAAAATATCTTAAAGGAAAAATTACTGCTCAGCAAATGTTTACGGAAGGCACAGGTGATGTAGAATGACAAATATTTATGTGGCAACACGCATTTTGACCTTTTTCGGAGCATTGATGAGAACATTCTGGGAGCAGGTTGCTTGCCGTGTTTGCGGTGTTCCTGTTGAAGATGTCCGAGCGTTTAAGGTTTCTGAGCTTTGTGGTCATGTGGAGCATGAGCTCGTGAGAAGGAAAAAGCATATTTTTCTTATTTGTTGGTTACCCTTTGTATTGAATTTTATTCTCGCTTGTTGTTTTCTTTTGAACGGCTCTTACCGGGTTGTTTATGCAGGGGATATAAAAACTTTAACATCATGGGTATTTTTGTGGTTGGGAATTTCCTTTGCTTCAAACTGTGTGCCTTCATTTGAGGATGTATTATCCTTCAAAGATGCATTTTTTAATGCAGAAACAAAAAAATATATAAAAGTCATTGTCGCACCGTTTTTTGCAATTATTTATGGCTTTGCTATTTTGGAAAGATATTCAGTAACATTTGTGGTTTCAGTTTTGTTTGCAATGGTTTTTCCGCAAATCATGAACGTGTTCTTTCCTGTGATTATAAAAATATCACAAATGCTTAATTGATGGTAACTGATATGAAAAAAGTATTAAAAACCGCACCTGCAGTTTTTGCAGTAGGTGATGATTATCAGATTATAATTCCTGTTACTTGCGAAACTGTTATGTGGGTTAAGGTTGGGGACAAATGCTTCTATGATGAATCAAACGGTATTTTGCGTTCTGCTAAAAGGATACACAAAATGATCGTTCCTGCAGAAATTCTGAACAAGGAATGCTATTATACTGTTTGTTATCGCAGGATTATAAAAAGAAAAGCTTATTTTTCACTGACTCATTCTGTTGAAGAAGAGGTCTTCAGATTCCGAAAGGTTCAGAACGGAACTGTCAGGGCATATCACATTGCAGATGCGCATAATATGATAAAAGAACCTGTTGAATGTGCAGAGGTTTTCAGTAAAGAAATAGGCGAAATTGATTTTCTTATTCTTAATGGAGATGTCCCTGAGGATAGCGATAATATTAAGAATTTTGATACTATATATGAAATAATTTCTCAGATAACAAAAGGTGAGATTCCTGTTGTGTTTTCAAGGGGAAATCATGATACAAGAGGTGTTTTTGCTGAAAATATAGCAGAATATACCCCTTGTGAAAACGGAAACTCCTATTTTACCTTCAGGTTAGGTAATATATGGGGGTTAGTGTTGGATTGCGGTGAAGATAAACTTGATACCAACATAGAATACGGCAATATGGTTGCTTGTAGCTTTTTCAGAGAAAAACAGACACGTTTCCTTGAAAAGTTAGCGGAAAACTGTGGAGTGCAAGTCGCAAATGAGGGGATAGAGCATAAAATTGTTTTTGCCCATAATCCTTTCACAAGAAGATATCCGGAGCCTTTCAATATAGAAGAGGAAACTTTCGCATATTGGGCAAAAATACTTAAAGAAAAAATAAAACCTGAAATTATGATTTGCGGTCATATTCATAAATTTTCTGTTGATATGCCGGGCTGCGAAAATGATGCTTTGGGTCAACCTTGCCCGGTTGTTGTAGGCACTCAGGTTGATAAGAGGAAAAAATATTTTGCCGGTAGCGGTTTTGTGTTCGAAAAAGATAAAATTCAGGTTGTATTTAACGATAATTCCGGCATTTTAGAAACACATATTTTAAAAAAATAAAACGAATAATAAAAAGCGAAGCGGATTTTAAAAGACCCGCTTCGCTTTATGTTATTCTGTAAATCCTATTAATTCAATATTTTCACAATTTTCTGCATCGAGATTTTTCATGCTGTAGTCTTCGCAGGTGTTAAGCCACTCTACAGAAGATTTTTCGATTGTGATATTTTTAGCGTGGCGCAGATAAAAACCTGCATTTTTGATTTTTTCTACTCCATATTGCAAACAGGGGCGTAAATCATAAAGACCACTTTCCCATTTTGTCCATTTGTTCATTTTTATATGAACATTTTCAAATGTAATATTTTCTATAACATTTTCTTGGGTTCCGTAAACGAGAACACCATTTTCACCTTTGCAGGTAATGTTATTGAATCTGATGTTTTTGATTTTTCCGGATTTAGTGTTTTCGTCACGATTAAAGGTTGTGATAACAATAGGCTCTGCTGTACCCCACCAATCAGGACAAAAACGACGTGTTTCAATTATACAATTGGAATAGGAAACGTTTTCAACATTTCCGCCATCACGGATTTGAATTGAAAGCCCTCTGTTGCTTTTTGAAATGATACAGTTATCAACAATGATGTTTTTGAAATCCCCCACACCCTCTGTTCCGATTTTGATAGCCGCAGATGTGGATATAAGAGTACAGTTGCTTATAATTATATTTTCACAAGGCCCGTATTCGCTGTTTCCTTTTGATGTTTTAAGACAAATACAGTCATCCGCACATTCAATATGACACCCAAGGATTCTTACATTTGAGCAGTGGTCGGGGTCGATGCCATCAGAATTAGCCACATCCAAATCATTGAGAATGCGTATTTGGGAAATAAGAACATCATCGCAGCCTGCCGGATGGAGAGTCCAGAAGGGTGCATCAACTATTGTAATATCCTTAAAGGTAATGTTGTTGCTCTTTTCTATATAAATTACAGTGGGACGAGGATAAAAATTTCCCGTAACGTAATATTGGTCTTTTCTCTCAACAAAGCTATGGCCATTGGCATCAATCGTGCCCTCTCCTGTAATTGAACAACCATCGGCTTCGTAACCGTAAATAAAAACGAAGGAAGGTTTTCCTGTTACTGGATTTCCGATTAAAGCGGTTTTGGGATCATTTATCATATTGCAGGGTCTGATGTAGCCATCAATATTGTTGGTTGCCTTAAGGCGAGAGCCCTTCTGAAGATGCAACTCAACATTCTTTTTTAGTTGAATTGAATCAGAGAAATATGTTTTTCCCGAAGTGAGAACAACGGTTCCGCCGCCATTTTTATATGCTTTATCAATGCTTTGTTGAATAGCGTTTTTATCGTTATCAATTCCGTTGCCTTTTGCACCATAGTCTTCCGGATAGAAAAATAACATTTTTGTCACCTCTGCATTATGTTCTGAGTAAGGATGATTTCGTTTTTGTCTGTGAAGGTTGCAATAATTCCGTTTCTGTGGGCGGTTGAGAATGTGGGTGCCTTCGCAACCATTGTTAAGTTCCATTTTACGTTAGGATAAATTTTGCCTAAATGATTTGTAACTATGGCAATTTCGGGTTGCAAAACTCTTAAAAAGCTCATTGAAGAAGAACCGTAATAGCCGTGATGACCAATTTTAAAAAGGTCAACATCACCGATGTCTTCTGCATATATTTTTTCAAGACCAGAATCGTTGGTGAAGTCTGCCGCCAGGAAAGCACTTTTTTCGCCTTTTTTTATAATAACACCCACGCTACTGGCATTTTCTCCTTTTCCGTAAAGCTCTTCGGGGGTTACAGTATTGATAAATCGTATTGTGAAATCTCCGAAATTAAATTCACTATCGGGTAAATCACTTATGATATTAACGCCTCTTTCTTCAAGGACTGTTATGATTTTTTGATAGGTTCCTTTGTTACCCCAGACACCTATTTCCATTTCTGTTGCTACATTTTCATTAAATTCTTTAAAGTATGCTTTTTTGGAAGAAATATTTTGGTCTTTGAAGATGGCTTCAAAATTTCCTGCATGGTCGTAGTGTATGTGAGTGCCTAAAACAAACTCAAAGTTAACTTTACCGTTTTTGTCGGATGCAACTTTTTTGATATAATTTATAACTTCTTGCTGATAACCCTTATATTTTGTTTTTCTTCGAGGGTTTTCGTTACCTTCGCCTGAGTCAATGAGAGCAAATTTCCCGTTGCTTTCAATAATAATACAGTCAGAATTGGCGGTATTAAGAAAATGAATTCTATCATTACCGTTTTCGTATTTGAATGTTTCGTCAGTAACAGTGATTTCATTAACATGCTTGTTAGCGAGAGAAACCACAATAATGTCAAGAATAAACACAGAAAGCATAACACTTGTTACAACCCATGTAGCAATAACTCTTGCTAATTTCTTTTTGTCATTTGTCATTCTTTACCCTCCTTGTGTGACTTTTTGAATAAGAGAGAAAGATTTTTATATGGTACTTGCTGCCATGCTGAAACAATGAGAAGAGCTCCGACACAGTGCATTGGTATTCTTGCTAAAAGATTGGGGCAAAGGAAAATAACTGCACCACTTACTGCTATTGTTGTGATTGCGGAAACAAGAGAATAATTTATTATGTCAAATTGCCTTGCAGGTAAAAAAGAAATTATGCCATTTGTTAAATTGACAAGGGTATTTCGAGAAGAATCTTCCTTACCTGACCTTAGGAAAAGAACAAAACCAAAGTACAAGCACCCCAATAATAAGGGTATAATATTTGTTTTTTCAAGTGTTGCACAAAAGCCGAAAGGTAGGGTATAAGTGTGGTAATCAGGGAGAAATGAGTCAATTTCGTTGACTGTTGTCAATTGTCTTTCGGGGTTTAAGAATAAATTAAGTATGAAAGGAATTAACAGGGTCATAAATTCTGCAGGTAAAGTTTTGTTTAGTTTGCGGAATTTAAAGGGGTAGGTAATCATTGCGAAAAGAGTAATTGTGCCATAAAGAAGCCCACGGAAGTGGGGATGGAAGCCTAAAGAACGATAGCTTTTCAGCATTTCGATTGCAGTGCTTCCGATGGCGCCGATTCCGAAATATTGGTTTGTAAGTATAACAGTTGCTACAAGGGCGAGTATTAATGTTACCCAAGCGATGATTGCATTTATGCGGTTGTTTATTTTCAGAGCTTTTGAAAGGCAAAAATAAATTACAACTCCGCAGATAATACATAAAGGAAGATAAGGAGTACCACATTCCGAAACTATATAATGAACGGGAATGAGAAGAAAAGCATCAGGTGCATAAATTTTATTTTTGGATTTTGCAGAGAATAAAGCGCATATTACAATGCAAAAAAAGACATTCAAAAGGCCGAGACCTACCGAAGCGGCTGCGCAAAGAGCGTAAGACCCCAGAAGCGTAGCACCGGTAAGACCCGCGAGAATGTCGGTTTTTATATTCGATTGCTTTAAATTTCTGCTCATATATGTTTCCCTCAAAAAGCTAATACTTTAAGTATTCTACAATAATTGTAAAAAATAAACAATACCGAAAGAGAATTTTTTAATAAGCAGATTCATCATTTGTTTGAAATATGTTGACATTTTCGTTTTCATTCTTTATAATGAAAGAGATTAAAATAGGAATGGAGTGTGCATTGGAATGGAAATGTCACCTATCAAAAAAATAGTAATAGCCTTAGTAGTGGTTACAGTTGCTTTGTCAGTTATTACCGCTAATAATATGGCTTCAGTTATGCTTATTGTTGCTTCAAGAGAGGCAGGTTCAGCAGCTCAACAGAACGTGCAGACAAATACTGTTGTTCAGAATCAGACAAACAACAATTCACAGGGCAGCATGTCAAACAATAATTCTTCTGACAATACTGTTTCTGATAACACAGGTGTTACACAGAATGATGCAACCAACAATGTTGTTCAGAATCAGACAAATAATGATGCATCAAACAACACATCTAATAATGATTCTGCATCACAGAATGTTGAAACAACTGCTCCCGCAGCAGATAACAAGGGTGATGCTTCCGCTAATACTGATGCAGATAAAGATGCAGCAGATAAAGATGCTGCGGATAATAAGAATGATGCAGATTCAGGCGCAAGCGCAAAGCTTTCCGACGAAGAAGTTGTTGATTTGTATAAGAAAGCTATGAACAACGCAAGAACCAAGTCAACTTCTGTTGTTCGCGTTAAGGATGGTGCTATCAACTACAAGGGTATTGTAGAGGCAGGAAAGCTTTCCAGTATCGCAAGCTCTTTGATGGGTATGTTTATGAAGTCTGATGCTTCAGCTATTGAAGCAAAGAATGAGGCTTGGGAAAAAGAAAAGCTTCCTGATGCAAGCGCTCTTACAGTAAATGGTCTTCAGAAAATTTCTTATGAAGATAAGGGCGACACATATGTTGTTACTCTTGTTGCAAAGAATGCAACTAATCCCAAAGCAGGTGCAGATGGCGTTGGTGCTATTTCAGGCGTTATCGAAGAATCCCAGATTACAGGCGCTATCGGTTCTGTTCCCGGTCTTGCATTGGAGGGTATCAGCATTGATTATGAGAATGTAACTTCTGTTGCAACAATTGATAAAGCAACAGGCAACCTTGTTGCTCTTAATCTTGATGCTCCTTGCGTTCTTAACATTGCATATGCAAAGGTTCCGCTTCTTGGCGAAGTAAACAATGCAAAGGTTGGTATTCAGGTTATTACAGAATACACAGTTGCATATTAATTCTGAAATACATAATAAAAACAGCGTCCTTGAGACGCTGTTTTTTAATCTGCGAAGGATATATTTATGGTTGATTTGATTAGCTCTCAAAAAATTCGTGAGTTTTTAGATGATAGCTTGAAAAACAGAATAAAAATTGAAGTTCTGGAAAAAACGACTTCAACAAACGAACTTGTGCGGGGGTGTGCCGCAGAAAATAGTGAAGGTCTTGTTGTTATTGCAGGGGAACAAACTGCGGGTCGTGGCAGAATGGGTCGGTCTTTTTTCTCTCCGGGGAATTCAGGGGTGTATATGAGTATACTTCTGAAGCCTGCAATTAAGCCTTCAGATGCGGTTCAGATAACAACCGCCGCAGCTGTTGGCGTTTGCAAGGCGTTGAAGCTTTTGGGTATAAAAAAAACCGGCATTAAATGGGTTAATGATATATTTATAAATAACAGAAAAGTTTGCGGAATTCTGACAGAATCAAGCTTTAATGCGCAAAGTGGTTTATTGGATTTTGCAGTTCTGGGTGTGGGCATAAATGTATATGAATCGGAGAATGGCTTTCCTGATGACATAAAAAATATTGCAGGTGCTGTTTTTGCTGAAAGACAGACAGACTTGCGAAACAGATTGGTAGCAGCATTCTTGAAAGAGTTTTTTGATTATTATGACAATATATCTTCCAAAAAACATTTAAATGAATACAGAGCAAACAGTTTTGTTTTAGGCAAGGAAATAACAGTAATTCAAGGGGATAAAACCGAAAAAGCAAAAGCTGTTGATATTGATGATGATTGCAATTTAGTTGCAGAATTTTCTGATGGCACCATAAAGAAGCTCTTTTCAGGAGAAATATCTGTTAAATTAACTTAAAAATTATTCATTTTCAACAATAATCCACCCTCTAAAATCGTCAAAGTATTGTTGTAAAAATTTCCTAATACTATTGCAATTAGGAGAATTGTGTGGTAAAATCAGTTTGTATATATGGTAGTGTACTATCTTTTGGTGTGCTATCTTATCTGTTTAGGAGGATTTATATGAAAGCAACAAAGAAAATTGTTAGTGTTATCTTAGCAATAGCTCTTACTGTTGTGGCTTTTGTTGTACCGGTTAGTGCTGCTAAAGCTACTCCACTTGTTATTGTTGACGGTATCTTCTCAACAAAATTGTACAAAAATTTCGGTACAGAGGATGAAGCAGAGGTATTTGCAACAGATGATGCATCCCTTGAAGCAATGATCAAAGATATTGGCGATGCATTTGTTAAGAGCTGCGTGGCTTACGGAATTAACAAAAAGAATTACGATAAACTCGCTGATGAGTTTTTCCCTGTAGTTAATAAGTATCTTGAGCCCATCGGTTTTACCCCTGCAGGAAAGCCGGTTGACAGCACAGTTGGCTTCTATCAGAACAACAAGCCTATGTCCGAATATACCGACGCAGAAAAGGCAGAGCTTTCTGTTTTTGCAGAGGTTTATGCAGATAAATATGGCGAAGATAATGTTTACAATTTCAGTTATGACTGGCGTAAATCTCCTATTGATAGCGCTAAAGAATTGGATAAGTATATAGAAAATCTTCAGGATGAGCTTGGAGTTAAAAAGGTAAACGTTATTGCTATGAGCATGGGCGCTAACGTTGTTCTTGCTTATCTTAACGCATTCGGCGGAAAGAGCATCAATAGCCTCGTTTTCGCATCTCCGGCTTGGCAGGGTACAAGCCTTGCAGGTAATGTTGCTATTAACAACATTGAAATTGATATGTTCACAGTAGAGAACTATCTTGTTCAGCTTGCTAATGTTAGTGCAACCACACATATTGCTGCTTTCGTAATTTCATATATCGCAACTGATGAAGGTTTGTCAAAAGAATATTTCGGTGATATAAATAAAGCCATCGCAGGAATTCTTCCCAGACTTTATTCAGATACAATCATTCCTTTTATTGCAGGTATGCCCGGTTTCTGGTCACTTGTTCCCGATGATTATTATGAAGACGGTAAGGAATTCCTTTACGGCGATACAATTAAATCTTCATACAATAAGAAAATTAATGCATATAACAAAATCCAAAGAAATGCAAAGAGCATTATTGAAGATGCTATGGATGACGGAATGAAGTTTGGTATTGTAGTTGGTTACAACTGCCAGATGATTCCGATCAGCGATGAATATGAACAGAGCGACACAATTATTGATGTAAAATATGCAAGTGGTGGCGCAACTTGTTCAAAATATCTCCAGGCATTTGATGACTGGACCAATATTTACAATCAGAAAAAGAGAGATGGTCACAACCACGTTTCTTGGGACTATAAAATCGATGCTTCTACTTGCATGTTCCCCGAACAGACTTGGTTCTTGAAGAATTTCCAGCATAATGGTTACGACCCCGATAACGGAACTACAGATATTATTATGTGGCTCCTCGGTTCATCAAAACAGAGAACAGTTTTCAGCGACAGAGAAAATTATCCTCAGTTCTCTCTTTACAATACCTATAAAAGAAAAGTACAGCCTAAATTTACAGATAGAATCATCGGAGACCTTGATAATGATGGTGGCGTATCAACAGCAGATGCAAGACTTGCTCTTAAAATAGCTGCCGGTCAGAAGAGAATTTCCAAAGATGATGTTGTTTATGGCGACATTGATGATGATGGCGGAATCACAACAAGTGATGCAAAAGACCTTCTTTCAATGGCAATCGGTATTGCAGTATAAATATTAAATTTAGAGACACCCATTCGGGTGTCTTTATTTTTTGTAACTTAAATGTAATTGAAATAGATAATATGTTATGATATACTTATCATATGGTAGTGTATTCAAGAGAGGGGAATAAATATGAGCCAAACAATGACGAAAAAGGAAAACACAATTCAGGCATTAAAATTTGCGGCATTCTCTGCTTCTGCGGGAATCATTCAGGTAGTAAGCTTTACTTTACTGAATGAATTAGTGCCTCAGACAGATAGCTCTAATGCCATTATGCAATGGTTCTTTAATTCCGAATATGGTGCAAGCTATCTTGTAGCACTTGTTTTGTCAGTTCTTTGGAATTTTACATTTAATCGAAAATTCACTTTTAAATCTGCAACCAATATCCCTGTTGCAATGCTGAAGGTTTTTGGTTTTTACTGCATATTTACACCTGTTTCTACAATACTTGGAGAATTGGCAGCCCAAAAAATGAGTTGGGGTTTTGCAGAGTATATTATTTTAGGCGTAACAATGATAACCAATATGGTGACTGAGTTTTTATTTTGCCGTTTCTTTGTTTATAAAGATAGTATGAATACCGCAAAGGAAAAAACAAATGCAAAATAAAAGTATAAATCAGAAAACAAGAATATGCCCTGTTTCAAGAAAATGCGGTGGTTGTCAGCTTATGAATTTAAGCTATCCGGAGCAGTTAAAATTCAAACAGGCAAAGGTCGTTAAATTATTAGGTAGTTTTCATAGAGTTAATGAAATAATAGGAATGAAACATCCGTTTCATTATAGAAATAAGGTTCAGGCAGCCTTCGGAAAAACTCGCGGTGGTGAAATAATATCGGGAGTTTATCAATCAAGCACTCATAACATTGTAAAAACCGATTGTTGTTTTATTGAAGACGAAAAAGCCGATGAAATTATTGTTACCATCAGAAAAATGGTAAAGGATTTCAAGCTTACCGTATATGATGATCAAAAAGGTAATGGTTTTCTGCGTCACGTTCTTGTTAAAAGAGGTTTTGCAACAAATCAGATAATGGTTGTTCTTGTAACAGGAACAGGCGTTTTCCCTTCAAAAAACAATTTTATAAAAGAGCTTTTAAAAAAGCACCCTGAAATTACAACAATTGTTCAGAATGTGAATAATAAATTTACAAGTATGGTTTTGGGCGAAAAAGAGACTGTGCTTTACGGTAATGGTTATATTGAAGATGTTTTGTGTGGCCTTACATTCAGGATTTCACCCAAGTCCTTTTATCAGATTAATCCTGTTCAGACTGAAATTCTTTATAGTAAGGCAATTGAGTTTGCAAATCTTAAAGGTTCAGAAAAAGTAATTGATGCCTATTGTGGAATTGGAACAATCGGTATGGTAGCATCAAAAAGCGCGGGGCAGGTTATTGGTTGCGAGGTTAATCCTGATGCTATAAGAGATGCTAAGGTTAATGCAAAAATCAATAATATCAATAATATAAGCTTTGTTTGTGCAGATGCGGGAGAATTTATGCTTGGTATGAAAGAGCAGGGAGAGGAATGTGATGTTCTTTTAATGGATCCGCCAAGGGCAGGAAGTAATAAAAAGTTTCTTTCTTGTGCCGTTGCCCTTGCACCGGGAAAAATTGTTTATATTTCCTGTAATCCCGAAACTCAACAGAGAGATTTATATTATCTTATTAAAAACGGATATAAGGTTAAAAAAATACAACCCGTTGATATGTTTCCGTACACTGCCCATGTAGAAACGGTTGTGCTTTTACAAAAGTAAAAAGTTTATAATGATTTGAATAATATAACAAATGTTAAATTATAGAAGTGTGGTGAGAGAATGGAAGGCTTGCTTTATATTACTTTAAATACGTTTTGTATCATGATACTTGCTATGGTGCTTGTTAAAATTTTGCGAAGCACAGATAAGCGTGTGTCCCAGGTGATGTACTCCTGGTTTATTATTGCTTCAATAATATTATGCTCCAGTGATTTGTTCTGGGGCGTTGTTGATATGACATATAACTGGAGTCTTTCGGATTCTGTGGATTATGTAGCAAACGGAATATACCATATTTTTACAATTGTTGTTTGCTATTTGTGGTATTTGTTTGCTGAAAGTGAGCAGGAAACAAGAACGGTAAAAACTAAACTCGGCTTGTGTATAAGCTTGATTCCGTTTATATATGATCTGGCGCTTATTATGGGCTCATCCTACAACGGGCTTGTTTTCAGTATTTCCGATTCGGGAGAGTATCAGCGTGGCGAAGGCTATATGCTTCATATTCTTATTTGCTTTTTCTATGTGACTCTTACATCGTCAAAGGCGTTTATAAGGTCTTTCTACAAAAAGAATTTTATGTTGAAGGAAAAGTACAGAACCCTAGCATCCTTCTGTTTAGTTCCTCTTCTGGCGGGCGTTTTGCAGGTGATTTTTGTAGGCTCACCAATGATTAGTGCAGGTGTTACTTTTGCGGCTATTCAGGTTTATATGAGTACCCGTGAGCAATTAATTTCTATTGACCCTCTTACAAAAATGAATAACAGAGCGGAAATGGTGCGTTTTCTTGATAATAAAATGAAAAACCGTAATACCAACAAGGATTTGTATCTGTTTATTATGGACTTGGATGGTTTCAAGAAGATTAACGATAACTTTGGTCACGTTGAGGGTGACAATGCAATTATAATCACTGCAGAGACTTTAAAAACAGTTGTAAGAAAAACTAACTTCTTCATCTGCCGTTATGGTGGAGATGAATTTGTTGTTGTAGGTGAGGTTAAGGAGGATTTTTCTCCCCAACAATTTATTGAAGATGTAAATATAGCTCTTAAAGATGCGGTTATTGAACATAAAAAGGAATATGATTTGCATATGAGCGTAGGCTATTTCAAGCATACGCCTGAAATTAGAAATATTGCAGAGTTCATTGCTGCGGCTGATAAATATCTTTACAGACAAAAGAACGAAAGAAGTCTGAAACGTGCAATAAAAGAAACGGTAGATAATTCTTTTAAAAAATAACTTAATAGGTATTGACTGTAAAAAAAAATGGTAATAAAATTATAGTTGTTTTTTAAGGAGTGATACAAATGATAAAGGTTGGTCTTTACGGCTATGGTAATATAGCAAAAGGTGTTGAGTGCGCTGTAAAACAGAATAAAGATATGGAAATTACTTGTGTTTTCACAAGAAGAAATCCCGAAACTGTTGAAACTATCTCAGGAGCAGCGGTTTACAGAACAGATGATGTTTTAAAATATAAAAACGATATTGACGTTCTTGTAATGTGTGGCGGTAGCGCAACAGATTTGCCGGAGCAAACTCCTGCTATGGCGGAGCATTTTAATGTTGTTGACAGTTTCGATACTCATAAAAGAATTCCTGAGCATTTTGCAAATGTTGATGCAGCGGCGAAAAATGGCGGTAAAATAGGCATTATATCTGTTGGTTGGGATCCCGGTATGTTCTCTCTTAACCGACTTTACGGCAGTTGTATTCTCCCTGACGGAGCGGATTATACTTTCTGGGGTAAAGGCGTGAGCCAAGGTCATAGTGACGCTATAAGAAGAATTGAGGGCGTTATTGATGCAAGGCAATATACAATTCCTGTTGAAGAAGCTCTTGATGCAGTAAGAAGCGGTAGTGAACCTCAGCTTTCCACATGACATAAGCACACAAGAGAATGCTTTGTTGTGGCAGAGAAGGGCGCAGATGCGGAAAAAATAAAAAATGAAATAGTTACAATGAAAAACTATTTTGATGAGTATGATACAACTGTGAATTTCATTTCTCAGGAAGAATTAGATCGAGACCATAAAGGTATTCCTCATGGTGGCTTTGTTATCAGAACAGGTAAAACAGGAAAAGACCTTGAACACAATCATGTTATTGAATACAATCTTAAATTAGATTCTAATCCCGAGTTTACATCAAGTGTGATTGTTGCATTTGTAAGGGCGGCATATCGACTTAACAAGGAAGGTCAAAGCGGCTGTAAAACAGTGTTTGATATTCCTCCTGCATATCTTTCAGCAAAAAGCGGAGATGAGCTCCGCAAAGAAATGCTTTAATGAAAATTAGTCCCATAAAGCTTTTGTATCCCCGACGCTGCAAGTACTGTAACAGCGTTATTGATATACGGCGAGAAATATGCCATACCTGTGAAAATACATTGCGCAGAATTGAAGACGAAATTTGTAAACTTTGCGGAAAAAGTGTCAAAGATTGTGACTGCGGCCATAAAAAGCATTTTTATAAATATGTTTGTGCGCCATTTTATTATGAAGGAGCAGCAAGCAGAGCGATCTGGTTTTTAAAATTTCGTAATATGACAAAGCTTTCAAAACCTCTTGCGGAAGATATGGCGGAGTGCTTTTATCGTCATTACTCAGGCTATGATTTTGATTTGTGCACCTCTGTACCCTCTGCTAAAGAGGATTTTAAAAGGCGAGGTTATAATCAAGCAGAACTTCTGGCAAAGGATTTTTGTGAAATAACCGGACTTGAATATGCTGATGTGCTTGTTAAAAAGTTTTCGACACGTTCGCAACATGATTTGACCGGTGTGGAAAGAAGTGGTAATCTTCTTGGCTCAATAGTATTAAAGGATGATGTTAATGTGGATAATATGCGCATTCTTATAATTGACGATATTAAAACCACAGGCTCAACTCTCAACGAATGTGCCAAGATTCTTCTGATAAGTGGAGCGGCAGAGGTTTTTTGCCTGACAGTTGCCTTAACAAATAAATAATAGTCGGTTACACATAACTTATGTAGTTGTGTGTGACCGATTTTTTATTTGTTCTTTGTTTAAATATGCATGAATGGTGAATAATATACAAAATTATACAGGCGTGAATCATAAGGATGTATATTACATTATAATAAGTAAAAGTTTTTTGTATATAAAAATACTGAAAAATACACAAAAAACACAGATAAAACAAGGGGTTTTACTGCAAAAAGGCGAAAATGCACAAAAATCAAATTATTTATTCAAAAAGGTTGACTTTTTTGTGTTGAAGGTGTATAACTATGCATATCGAATGAATATTTTTGCAAAACTTGCATTTTGGAGGAAATAAAAATGGATAAGAAAAATATTAAGAAAGTAGTTCTTGCTTACTCAGGCGGTCTTGATACATCTATCATCATCCCTTGGCTTAAAGAAAATTACAACAACTGCGAGGTTATTGCAGTTTCAGGTAACGTTGGTCAGGCAAGTGAGCTTGAAGGCCTTGAAGAAAAAGCAATTGCAACAGGTGCTTCAAAAATTTATATTGAAGACCTTACAAAAGAATTCCTTGAGGATTATGTGTTCCCCGGTGTTAAAGCGGGCGCAATTTACGAAGAGTATCTTCTTGGTACAGCTTTTGCTCGTCCTCCTATTGCAAAAAGAATTGCTGAAATTGCTATTGCAGAAGGTGCAGACGCTATTTGCCACGGCTGTACAGGTAAAGGTAATGACCAGGTAAGATTTGAGCTTGCAATCAAAGCAATTGCTCCCAATATGCCGATCATCGCTCCTTGGAGAGAATGGGATATAAAATCCAGAGAAGAAGAAATTGCTTATGCAGAAGCACATAATGTTCCTCTCAAAATTAACAGAGAAACAAACTATTCAAAGGATAAAAACATCTGGCACCTTTCTCACGAAGGTCTTGACCTTGAAGATCCCATGAACGAACCCCTTTATAATAAAGAAGGCTTCTTGGAAATGGGCGTTTCTCCCGAAATGGCTCCTGATAAACCCACTTATGTTACAATTCACTTTGAAAAGGGTGTTCCTACAGCAGTTGATGGCGTAGAAATGGGCGCAGTTGAGCTTGTTACAAAGCTTAACGAGCTTGGTGGCGCAAATGGTATCGGTCTTCTTGATATCGTTGAAAACAGACTTGTTGGTATGAAATGCCGTGGTGTTTATGAAACTCCCGGTGGAGCAATTCTTTACAAAGCACACGCAGTTCTTGAAACTATCTGCCTTGATAAAGAAACTGCTCATTATAAAGCACTTGTTGCTCAGAAGCTTGCAGAGCTTACTTATAATGCACAGTGGTACACACCTCTTACAAAAGCAATCCTTGCATTTGTTGATTCCACACAGGAAACTGTTACAGGTGACGTTAAGCTTAAGCTTTACAAAGGTAATATGATAAATGCAGGTGTTTGCTCACCTTATTCACTTTATGATGCTGATATGGCAACATTTGATGAAGATGACGTTTATGACCAGAAAGACAGCGCAGGCTTCATCAACCTCTATGGTCTTCCCATTAAGGTTATGGCAAATATGAGAGAAAAAGCAGGTCTTGATTCTCTTGATAAATAATGCGAAGTGCAAAGCGCAAAACGCAAAGTGTCGGGTGCTGCGCGCAGCAATTGAAAAATGAGATAGTTATAAACTTTGCACATTCGGTGCTTTTTCCGAATGTGCAAAAGTGGTTTTTGAAAGGGTATAAATTACTATGGATAAAATGTGGGCAGGCAGATTTACAAAAGCTCTTGATAAAGAAGCAGATGATTTTAACTCTTCTCTTCACTTTGACTGCAAAATGTTTCGTCAGGATATCGGCGGTTCAATAGCACATGCAGGAATGCTTGCAAAACAGGGCATTATTACTGAAAAAGACTGCGAAGAAATTGTTGATGGCCTTACAGGTATTCTGCAAGATATTGAAAGCGGAAAGCTTACCTTTGACAGCGATGCTGAAGATATACATATGTTTATTGAGAGTGAGCTTACTGCAAGAAAAGGTGATGTGGGTAAGCGTCTTCATACCGCAAGAAGCCGTAATGATCAGGTTGCAGTTGATATAAGACTTTACCTTCGTGATGAAGCAGAAAAGGTAAATGATTTGCTTTATGCTCTTATTGAAGTAATCCGCGATAAAGCCGCCCAAAATCAGGATGCAATTCTTCCCGGCTATACTCATCTTCAAAGAGCACAGCCTATTACATTTGCTCACCATTTACTTGCTTATGCCCAGATGTTTATGCGTGACTGCGGAAGGCTTCAGGATGCGGTTAAGAGAATGAATTATTCGCCCCTCGGCTCTTGCGCTCTTTCCGGCACAACTTATGATACAGACAGGGAATTTGAAGCTCAGAAATTAGGCTTTTACGGAATAATGCAGAACAGTATTGACGGAGTTTCCGACAGAGATTTCTGTGTTGAGCTTATGAGCGCATTCTCTGTTATTATGATGCACCTTTCAAGATTTTCCGAAGAGGTTATTCTCTGGTCATCATGGGAATTTAAATTTGTTGAGCTTGATGATGCTTATACTACGGGCTCAAGTATTATGCCTCAGAAGAAAAATCCCGATATGGCAGAGCTTGTAAGAGGTAAAACAGGCAGAGTTTACGGCGATCTTTTCAGCCTTCTCACTTCTCTCAAAGGTCTCCCTCTTGCATATAACAAGGATATGCAGGAAGACAAGGAAGCAATTTTCGACAGTATAGAAACAGTTGAAAAATGCCTGAGCATTTTTGCTCCAATGATTGCAACAATGACAGTTCTTAAAGAAAATATGTATTTTGCTGCGCAGAAAGGCTTCATTAACGCCACTGACCTTGCAGATTACCTTGTTAAAAAGGGTATGCCTTTCAGAACTGCGTATAAAATTGTTGGTCAGACTGTTGCGGAGTGCATAGAAAAGAACAAAGTTCTTGATACTCTCTCTCTCGAGGAATATAAGGCACACAGCGACCTCTTTGAAGAAGATTTATTTAATGAAATTTCACTTGAAACCTGTATTGCAAAAAGAATTTCTGCAGGTTCAACAGGTTATAAATCAGTAGAAAAACAAATTCAGCAGGTAACGGAGTTTATCAATGGCAAAGAAAGTATTTATTGATGGTAAAGCCGGAACAACCGGTTTGAGAATATATGAAAGGCTCGAGCAGTTTGAAGGTATTGAGCTTATAAGTCTTTCGGACGAAAAAAGAAAAGACAGAGAAAGCAGAAAGGAAGCACTTAACAGTGCAGATATTGCCTTCCTTTGTCTTCCCGATGATGCGGCAAGAGAATCAGTTTCTCTTATAGAGAATGAGAATACAGTTGTAATTGATACCTCAACTGCTCACAGAACTCTTGAGACCTGGGCTTATGGGTTTGCAGAGCTTTCTCCTGCTCATAGAAATAAAATTAAAAATTCAAAAAGAATTGCTGTTCCCGGATGTCATGCAAGCGGATTTATTTCACTTGTTTACCCGCTTGTTGAAGCAGGGGCTTTAGATGGAACAGAAAATCTTTCCTGCTTTTCACTTACAGGCTATAGCGGTGGCGGTAAGAAAATGATTGCTGAATACGAGGAAGAACCCGATGAGCTTTTAGGTGCTCCCCGTCAGTACGGACTTACCCAGAATCACAAGCACTTAAAGGAAATGGTTAAAATTTCGGGACTTCAGAATGCTCCTGCATTCTGTCCCATTGTTGGGGATTTTTATTCGGGTATGGAAGTAACTGTTCCCGTGTTCAAAAGCGATTTGAAAAATGGCTTTGATATTGAAAAAATAAAAGAAATTTACAAAAACAAATATAACGGACCTTTGGTAGAATTTAAAGACAATTTAAATGAAGAGGGCTTCATTTCTGCGGGTCTTCTTTCAGGAAAAGATAGTATGATAATTTCCGTTTTCGGAAATGAAGACAGAATCATTCTTGCCGCAAGATATGATAACCTTGGAAAAGGTGCATCGGGTGCAGCGGTGGAATGCCTTAATATTGTTTTGGGTAATGATGATACAAAGGGTTTGGAGATATAATTATGGAACTCATTAATGGCGGCATCTGTGCCGCAAAAGGTTTTACCGCAGGTGGTATTCATTGCGGTATAAGAAAAAATAAAACTAAACGCGACCTTGCTTTGATTTTTAGTGAAGCTAAAGCAAGCGCAGCAGCAGTATATACAACTAACCTTGTTAAAGGTGCGCCTTTGGCAGTTACAAAAATGCACCTTATGGATGGCAAGGCTCAGGCGGTTATTTGTAACAGTGGTAATGCTAACACTTGTAATGCAGATGGTATAGAGATTGCTCAAAAAATGGCAGAGCTTACTGCAGAAACTCTCGGAATTGAAAAAGAAGATGTTGTTGTTGCTTCAACAGGTGTTATCGGTCAACCTCTTGATATAACACCTATTAAAGAGGGTCTTCCTGAGCTTAAAGATGCTCTCGGGGATAATAACAGCGAATATGCCGCAGAAGGTATTATGACAACTGATACTGTCAAAAAAGAGATTGCAGTTTCTTTTAAAATAGACGGAGTTGAGTGCAAAATCGGTGGTATTGCAAAGGGTAGCGGTATGATTCATCCCAATATGGCAACAATGCTTGTTTTCATTACAAGTGATGTGGCGATTGCTCCCGAAATGCTTCAGAAAGCACTTTCAAGCGACATTCAGAACACATTTAATATGGTTAGTGTTGATGGTGACACTTCAACAAATGATATGGTTTGTGTTCTTGCAAACGGAATGGCAGGTAATAAAGAAATTACTGAAGATGGAGAGGCTTTTGATATCTTTATGAAAGCTCTTAACACGGTAACTGTTCATCTTTGCAGAATGATTGCGGGAGACGGAGAAGGTGCAACAAAGCTTCTTGAATGCCGCGTAACAGGTGCATCTGATGAAAAAAAAGCAAAAACTGTTGCAAAGAGTGTTATTTGCTCTTCACTTACAAAGGCAGCAATGTTTGGTGCAGATGCTAACTGGGGCAGAGTTCTTTGTGCAATTGGTTATAGCGGTGCAGATGTTGATGTTACAAAGGTTGATGTTTCCTTTGAATCTGCTAAAGGTGTAATTCCTGTTTGTAAAGATGGTTCAGGCATTGAGTTTTCTGAGGAAATAGCAAAAGAAATACTTCTTGAAAAAGAGATTATTATAAATGTCGGTCTTAATTCGGGTGATTTCGGTTCAACTGCCTGGGGATGCGACCTTACTTATGAATATGTAAAAATTAACGGTGATTATAGGACGTGATAAAATGGAAAATTTGAATATTACAAATCTTCAGCGCGCAGAGGTTATTACTCAGGCGCTTCCTTACATTCAGAAATATCACAACAAAATCATTGTTGTTAAATATGGCGGAAATGCAATGATTAGCGAAGAGCTTAAGCTTCAGGTTATGGAAGACCTGGTTCTTCTCTGGCTCATTGGTGTCAAGCCTGTGCTTGTTCACGGTGGTGGTCCTGAAATTTCTGATATGCTCAAAAAAGTGGGCAAGCAGAGTGAGTTCGTTGATGGGTTGCGCGTAACTGACAAGGAAACTGCAGAAATTGTTCAGATGGTTCTTGCAGGTAAAATCAACAAACAGCTTGTTAACCTTTTAGGTGAATTTGGTGGTAATGCAGTTGGTATTTCAGGTATTGACGGCCACCTTATTGAAGCAAAGGTTAAGGATGAAAGACTTGGTTTTGTTGGCGAGATTACAAAGGTAAATGTTCAACCTATTCTCGACCTTATTGAAAAGGAATATATTCCTGTTGTTTCAACAGTAGGCTGCGATAAAGAGGGTAATGTTTATAACATCAATGCAGATACTGCAGCATCCTTTATAGCAGGGGCTATGAAGGCGGAAAGACTTATTACAATGACCGATATTCCCGGCATTTTAAGAGATGTTAATGACCCTGATTCAATTATTAAAAGGGTTACTACCGATGAAGCACGTCAATTATTTGCAGACGGCATTATTTCAGGCGGTATGATTCCCAAGGTAGAATGCTGTATTGAAGCGATTGAAAAGGGTGTAAGAAGAGTAACAATTCTTGATGGTCGCGTTCCTCATGCACTTCTTCTTGAATTGCTCACCGATGAGGGTGCAGGTACACTCGTTAAGGGGTTGGATTGATGAGTATTAAAGAACTTGATAAACAATATGTTGCCAATACCTATGCCCGTTTTCCAATTGAATTGGTTTCGGGTAAAGGCAGTTATCTTTATGATAGCGAAGGTAAAGAATATATTGATATGGGCACAGGTATAGGTGTTAGTGCCTTTGGCGTAGGCGATGAAGAATGGGTTAAGGCTGTAACCGAACAGCTTACAACTCTTCAGCATACATCAAACCTTTATTACACAAGTCCTTGTGCTAAGCTTGCAGAGCTTCTTTGCACTAAAACAGGTGCAAAAAAGGTTTTCTTTTCGAATTCAGGCGCAGAAGCCAATGAGTGTGCCATAAAAGCCGCAAGAAAATATGCGGCAGAGAAAAAGGGTGCAGATTATTATAAAATCATAACCCTTAACAACAGCTTTCACGGCAGAACAATAACAACTCTTGCCGCAACGGGACAAGATACATTCCATAAGGATTTTCTTCCTCTTACAGGTGGATTTCTTTATGCAGATGCAGGCGATTTGGAAGCAATTGAAAAATATATAAAAGAAGAAAAAATTGCTGCGATTATGTTTGAAACCATTCAGGGAGAGGGCGGAGTTGTACCTCTTTCAAAGAAGTTTGTTTCAGGTCTTGCAAAGCTTGCGGAAGAGAATGATATTCTTCTTGTTGTTGATGAGGTGCAGACCGGTAACGGCAGAACAGGCGCTCTTTACGGCTATATGAAATATGGCATTAATCCCGATATCGTTTCAACTGCAAAGGGTATCGGCGGAGGTCTTCCTTTGGGTGCTACAATGCTCTTCGAGAAAACCGAAAATGTTTATACACCGGGTTCTCACGGTTCAACCTTTGGTGGTAACCCCGTTTCCTGTGCAGGTGCAATAAGTATTATAGAGAGACTTGATGCTTCATTTCTTTCAGATGTGGAAAAGAAAAGTGAATATATTATTGGTGAGCTTTCTTCCTGTAAGGGTGTAAAAAGTATAAGCGGATTAGGTCTTATGCTTGGTATTGAAACTGAGAAAGATGTAAACGAAGTTCTTTCTTATTGTCAACAGAATGGTGTTTTACCCATAAAAGCAAAAAACAAATTAAGACTTTTACCGCCTTTGAATATCTCTTTTGAGGATTTAGGAAAGGCAATAAATATTATAAAAAAGGCTTGTGAGGTATAAAAATGAATTTAAAAGGCAGAGATTTTTTAAAGCTTCTTGACTACACAAGTGAGGAAATGGAATACCTCATAAATCTTGCGGCGGACCTTAAAAAGAAAAAGAAAAACGGAATTCCCCACGATACACTTAAGGGCAAAAATATTGCTCTTATATTTGAAAAGACAAGTACAAGAACACGTTGCAGCTTTGAGGTTGCTGCAAGGGATTTGGGTATGGGTGTAACTTACCTTGACCCCAATGCTTCTCAAATCGGAAGAAAAGAGAGTATTGCTGATACAGCGCGTGTTCTCAGCTCTATTTATGATGGCATAGAGTATCGTGGTTATGGTCAGGAAATTGTCGAAGAGCTTGCAAAGTATTCTAAGGTTCCTGTCTGGAACGGTCTTACAAATGAATTCCATCCCACACAGATTCTTGCTGACTTTCTTACAATTAAGGAGAAATTCGGTAGGCTCAAAGGTATAAACTTTGTTTATATGGGCGATGCGAGATATAATATGGGCAATTCTCTTATGGTTGGTTGCGCTATTATGGGGCTTAATTTCACAGCTTGCGCTCCTGAAAAATATTTCCCTGATAGTGATCTTGTAGATGAATGTAAAAAGCTTGCAAAGCAAAGTGGTGCTACTCTCAAATTTGAGGTAGACCCCAAGAAAGCCACAAAGAATGCAGATGTTATATATACTGATGTCTGGGTTTCAATGGGCGAACCAGAGCTTGTCTGGGCAGAGAGAATCAACGAGCTTGCACCATATCAGGTGAACACTGAGCTTATGAAAAATGCAGGTGACAACGCAATATTTATGCATTGCCTTCCTGCATATCATGATAAGAAAACTGAAATCGGTAAAAGAATGTGCGAGAAATTTAATCGTTCAGCAATGGAAGTTACCGATGAAGTTTTTGAAAGTGAGCAATCTGTTGTTTTCCAGGAAGCAGAAAACAGAATGCACACAATTAAAGCAGTTATGTATGCAACTCTGTAACTAAATCTTCTGCTTTTATTATTTTAAGAAAATTATAGTCTGAAAAGCATTGACTTAATTCATCAATAAACCATTCAGATGCACCGTAGTTGACAATAGCTATGGTGCATTGCTTTTGTATTCCTAAAAACGAGCAGATTTCCCGTATGTTTATAATGCGATTGTAAATATCTCGGTTGTCGGAATTAAGGGGTACAGTGATTGTAACTCCTTTATCTTTCCATATCATAAGCTTGAATATAAAAGAAAAAAGAATAAAAAGTATTCCCAGAATAGCTAAAATTAAAGCCACAATATCAGATAACATAAAAAAACCTCCCGCAGTATTTTATGCGGGAGGTTTGTACTATGTTTAATAATGATGGGATTATTTAATATCGAAAGTCATAACAGCCTTTGACCAATCATCAGATGTAAGGAATCTGCCGTTTGCAAAGTCTCTTGCATAGAAGATAACCTGAGAATCTGTAACCTCAACGAAAAGACCTGTGCCGGGATTGTTGTAAACGCCGTCTTTGTTATCAATACCAACAGAGGGAACGTTAATACCCTGAACATTCTTTTTCTTGTTGAGTGTTTCGTAGGTGTATTTACCGAAGCCTGTATGAAGGTGTCCTGTTACGAAGAATACATTTTCATACTTAGTAAGGATATCGTAAACCTCGTTTGTCTGATCACCGATGCAACCGGTCATATCGTAATCATCTTTTCTTTCGTATATGGGAAGAGATTCATCACCTGCACCGCTATTTGCAGAACCCCATGTATCAGGAAGTCCGTGGCCTTCTGCGAGAGGATAATGGCAAATTACAAATACGGGCTTGCCACTTTTTGTAGCCTTTTTGAGCTCTACATTAAGCCACTGAAGCTGAGCGTCGCTGATGTAAGCATCTTCGAATCTGCTTTCTTCAGAACCCATAACAAGGAATGTGTAGCCATTTACCATATATTTGAAATAAACATCGTTCTGTGCATTTTCTGCATCATTAAGACCATTCATAAAGTTAAGGAAACGTTCTTTTGACTGCTCGTATTCACGAAGACGAATATCGTGGTTACCTGTGCACATAATGAAGTTCTTTGTGTTAAAGTTTTCAATGTGGCTTGCAACTCTGTCGAATTCTTCCTGCATACCGTTTTCTGCAATATCACCAACGATAAGGAAAGCATCAAGGTCAATGTCGGAGTTGTTCATATCTTCTGCAAAGGAAATGAGATTTGCTTCACGCTCGGGCATATAGTCACAAACCTGAGTGTCGCCTGTTAATACGAAATCGATATTAACATCATCAGAGAAGTTTCTGAGAACGTCACCGGTTGCAGGAGTTATAATACCGCCAAACATTGTTAAAATTGATAAAAAGAGTGCTGCAATTTCTTGAAATAATCCGCTTATGTATTCCATAAAGACCCTACCTTTTCATTTTATTTTGCTTAATTATACCACTCAAAACATGTTTAGTCAACGATTATTTGTAATACTTTGGTAAAAAAGCCATAGTCAGAATATTGAAAAAAATACGATAGTATGGTATTATGAATATATCTGTGCAAGAAATTATAAAAATTTTGGGAGTATTTTATGGAAAGATTACTTACAAGATGGGGTAAAACTCTTGATAAGAAATTACCTCTTAATGATTATCCGAGACCTCAACTCAAGCGCGACAGTTTCATCAATCTTAATGGTGAATGGAACTATGCAATTCTTGATGAATTTAAAAAATTCAACGGATATCAAGGTAAAATAACAGTACCCTTCAGCCCCGAGTGTATTTTAAGCGGTGTTGAAAGAATGGTTAAGCCTACAGATGTTCTTTATTATCAGAAAAGCTTTGAGTTTAAAAGAAGTAACCATAGAGTTCTTCTCCATTTTGGTGCAGTTGACTACAAATGTACAGTTACACTTAATAACAGCGTTGTAGGAGAGCATAAAGGTGGCTATCTTCCTTTTTCTTTTGATGTTACTGCTTTTATTCTTGACGGTGAAAATGATTTGAGACTTACCGTAACGGACCCTACTACTGAAGGTCATCAGGCAAGAGGTAAGCAAACCTTTAAGCGTGGAGGTATCTGGTATACCCCTCAGTCCGGCATATGGCAAACTGTCTGGCTTGAAGAGGTTTGTGAGGGCTACATTGAAAATATTAAGCTTACTCCAGACATTGACAACGATGAAATTAATATAGAAATCAAGTACAACGGTAAGTCCGATGATGAAATGGCTGCGGTTGTTATGGACAAGGGTGAGGTTAAGGGTGCTGTAAAGTTAACAGACGGAAAAGGCACAATAAAGCTTTCAGATTATGAACTCTGGAGCCCCGAAAATCCATATCTTTATGACCTGAAAATTGCCGCAGGTAATGACAGAGTTGAAAGTTACTTTGGTATGAGAAAATATAGCGTTGGTAAAGATGACAAGGGCACACCTCGTCTTATGCTTAACAACAAGCCATATTTCTTTAATGGTCTGCTTGATCAGGGATACTGGAGCGATGGTATGTACACAGCTCCTTCTGATGAAGCACTCATTTACGATATTCAGACAATGAAGGATTTAGGCTTTAATACCCTGAGAAAGCATATTAAAATCGAACCATTACGCTGGTATTATCATTGTGACAGACTCGGTATGATTGTCTGGCAGGATATGATTAACGGTGGCGGTGCATACAATTTTATGGCTATTGGTACAGCTCCGGCACTGTCAATGATTTTCAACAACAAGCATGTAGGTAAGGTATCTGACGGACCCAAGCATTATAGATATTTTGCTCGTCAGGACGAAGCAGGCAGAAAGGAATTCTACGAAGATTCCGAAAAAATGATTGACCTTCTTTATAATGTTACATCTCTTGCACTCTGGACTCCTATGAATGAAGGTTGGGGTCAGTTTGATAGTGCAAAGGCTTGTACATTCTATAAAGAAAAGGACCCCACACGTCTTGTTGACCATGCAAGCGGTTGGGTTGACCATGGTGCAGGTGATGTAAATAGCTTCCATATCTATTTCACACCATTTATGTTCCCCAAATACGATAAAAATGATGAACGCCCCATTGCTCTTACAGAGTTTGGCGGATATTCAATGCAGTTTAAGGACCATTCCTTCAACAAGGACAAGTTCTTCGGTTACAGAAAATATTTTAATCAGGAAAGCTTTGATAAGGCGATTAAAAATCTCTATGAAAATAGAATTTATAACTGTATGGTGAATAAAGGTCTTTCTGCAATTATTTATACAGAGGTTAGCGATGTTGAGGACGAATGCAATGGTCTTCTTACTTATGACCGAGAGATTATCAAAATAACTCCCGAGATTATGAAAGCAGCTAATGAAAAGTTAAAATACTAAGGTTGTGTTTAAAATTGGAAAAATTCAAAATAGGTGAATTTACTCAAAGAATTACAGAACATATTGAGCTTTCAGGAAAAATTTCTTCAATCGCAGTAGCATCAAATGGTGAAATTTATGCTTGTTCAGAAAATGGCCTTTGTCGTTTTAAGGATGGTGAATGGAACAAGCTTTTTTCAGAAGGTGTTTTCACAAAGGTATATTGTGATAAAAAAGGGCGCGTTTTTGCATCCCTTGATAAAACCCTTTATGAAATAACAGTCGATGGTGCAAAAAAGATTGCAGATTTTGAATTCCCCATTGTTGATTTATGCGGTGAGAATGAGCTTTATGTTCTTACTGAGCATTCCCTCCATGTTGAGCAGGGTGATGGCTTTTTCACTCTTCAGGAAATGGATCAGGATGAAATTTCTCTTGCTGTGCAAGGTGAAAAGGTTTGTGTTGCAAGTAAGACTTGCTTGCAGAGAATGGAAGGCAAGCGCAGAACCTGGCGCTGCATTTTCCCTGCATATTCCACAATGCCTGAAATTCATATAAATGTTATCGCTTTTGATAAAATCGGCTATCTTCTTGTTGGTGCCGATGAAGGACTTTTTATTTATGATTACAAAAGCGGTTGGTATGGTAATGCAGAAATTTCTGCTTTGCCTTGCGAAAGCGTTTATTCTGTCTGTGTTTGTGATGACGGAAGCTTCCTTGTTGGTACGGATGCAGGTGCAGTTCATATCAAAAACGGACTTGCAAAATATTTACCTGCTACCCGTTATGCTTTTGATACCAATGTAACTGCATTAGCCTGCTCGGGTGATGCTCTCTATACCGCTTCTGAGGGCGGAATTGTTAAAATAAGCGAAAAGCTTATGACTATGGAAGAAAAATCAAAGTACCTTTTTGAACTTACCGAGAAAAATTTCCCCAGAAAACAGGGTTATGTTACCTATGTAAGATCTCTTGATGGTAAAGATGCTTCACATCCTACTGACAATGACGGACTCTGGACACATTGCTACCTTGCAGGCCTTGCAATGTGGTATGCAGTTACAAAGGATGAAGAGGTGCTTAAAGCTGCAAGAAGAACAAAGGATGCAATGCTTTTTCTTACAAGAGCTCCTGAAATCAAAGGCTTTACTGCCCGTGCAGTACGTTTCCCTGATGAAGAGGAATGGGGAACAAACCTTGAATCCGATAATCCGGGTTGCGAATGGCATCGTTCTTCTGATGGTAGCTATGAATGGCTTGGCGAAACATCAAGTGATGAAATGACAGGTCATTATGCAGGCTTCTATCTTTACTATGATTTGTGTGCAGATGAAGAAGAAAAGGCGGAAATACGCGAAGCAATCTGCAATATTACAGACCATATTTTAGATAACGATGGCTATCTTATTGATAAGGACGGTAAGCCTACATCATGGGCATGCTGGAATGAACAGTCTCTTAACCTTGATAATGCGTGGATGTGGGAAAAGGGCGTAAATTCCCTTGAAATGCTCAATTTCCTTAAGATTTCTTACCATATGTCAGGTAATGAAAGATATAATGAGAAATATAAGAATCTTATAAAGAATCATCATTTCCTTATTAATGCTGCGTACCATAAAAGAGCAGACGGACACTCTTGCCACATTGATGATAATCTTGCAATGCTTAATACTCTTTCATATCTTCTTGTTGAAAAAGACCCTGCAATCCGTCAGTATCTTCTTATGGGACTTGCATCTCATTATGAATATGAAAAAATAGAAGGTAACCCCTATTATGCCTTCATTTATAAGGGCTTTACAGAAGCTCCCTGCGATGTTGACGGTTGCGTTAAGGCGCTCAAGGACTATTCTTGCGATATGAAAAATTATAAAATGGTTAATAGCAATCGCAGAAATATCGAAATGGATAACGAGCCGCTTAAATGGTACGAGGAAACCCATATAAAGATACCATTCGCTTGGGATGAAAGACCATTTTCAACACTTGGTATAGATCCATTTAAGGTTGATGGCGGAAACGGAATAACCTATGAAAACGGAATGTCCTTCATTTTCATATATTGGTTAGGTAGATTTTTGGGAATTATTGAATAAGGTGAAATAAATGTCATTAAAAACTTTTATTGTTAAATGGGAAGCACAGTTAAAGGCGATTAACCCCAAATATGATGTGGTATATGAGGTTTCAAAGGATGAACCGATTACATTTAAAGATAGTGAAAAGGTAAAACTTTCTTTTGCAACAATTGCAGACACCCATTTGATAGATAATGAAATCGCTGAAAAAAACCTTGCTAATGTTTTTGAAGATATCGGGAATTCAACAGAGAAATTTGACGCTTTTCTTATGGCAGGCGATATTGCAGAATATGGTCTGAAAAAGGAATATCAAAGATTTTTCAGAGTTACCGACAATCAAAAGGTTATTCCATATAGCTTTCTTACTATGGGTAATCACGATGTTCGTTTTTTCTATAGAAAGAATCAGAAAATAATAATGGATAAGGTAAATGAATACCTTAAAATTAATACAAATGGCAAAAGCTTTTACTCCTATGATATAAAGGGTTATACCTTTATTGTTATCGGTACTGAAAAGCGCGTTCTCGAAAAGGCTCATATTACACAGGAACAGATGGATTTTCTTGATAAGGAACTTGCAAGAGGTACAAGGGACGGCAAACCCGTTTTTGTTATGTGCCATCAGGCTTTCCTTGAAACTCATGGTCTTCCTGAGGTATGGAAAACAGGCGATATGGGTGAACAGTCCGACCAGGTAAGAGCGGTTATGGAGAAATATAAAAATGTTATCTTCATTAACGGACATCTTCACGGCGGTGTTTATGAGAAAACATTCGAGTGGCTCAATAAGGAAAACAATGTTTGCTCATTGAGCGTTCCCGGCTACAGAAAAGAAAACAATTTCGGCATCAAGCCCTGCGGAATGGGTTATTATGCAGAAGTATATGACGACAAAATCCGCTTCGTTGCCCGTAACTTTATGAAAGGCGAATACGTAAAAGGCGATTGCGAGTTTGTGGAGTTTGAGATAGATTTAATATGATTTGAAGCTTTTAAACCTGTAGGGTACAGGCTTGCCTGTACCGCAGAAAGAGCAAAAGTAAAACAATAAAGCTGATGGCGGTCCTGCCTCTCTTCGAAGAGAGGGGGACCGCCTTTTTGTTTGTTGTTAATTTGAATACAGTTTCAAGCGTGAAATTGTTAATTGTTAAGAATAAAGCTGGTCGGGCGGTGGAGAGTTCTTGACGCGAATTCCTGAGCGTCATTTCACCGTAGGTGGAACTGACATATTGTTATGTTTGAATACACCCAAACAGAAAGAGATGTTAATTGAAGCTTTCGCTTCAACTACGCTCGAGGGCTCGCGTAGAGAATTCTCCACCGTTCCGCTAAACTTTCATTATAGAATTAACTTTTGGCTCGCTTAAGACTGTGTTTAAATGATTTACATATCCAAGACGGTCCCCCTCTTTTTGAAAAGAGGTATAACCACAGGCATTACTTTTATTCATTAAAAACAAAGAAATTTAAAAAATATTAAAAAAACACTTGCAAAATATGAAACGATATGGTATTATATCTTTCGCTATCTGGGTGTGGCGCAGTTGGTAGCGCGCTTGACTGGGGGTCAAGAGGCCGGAAGTTCAAGTCTTCTCACTCAGACCAATAAAGCAGATAACTCGTTCGAGTTACCTGCTTTATTTTTTTGCCGATACAATAAGAGAAGACTTGAACTTCTTTCGCCGAAGGCGAACACAATCGGGTTAGCGAGCTTGCGAGCGTGAAGGGCAAAGCCCTTCAAGTCTTCTCACTCAGACCAATAAAGCAGATAACTCGTTCGAGTTACCTGCTTTATTTTTTTATTATTCAATAACCACACTGCAATGGGTTATGCCGTAATATTCGAAGCATTTTAAAGTTTCTTTAGTTATTCTTTCACCGCAAACGAGAATCGGTACTGCGGGAGGGCAACCCACCGTAACTGTTGCCAGAACTCTACCTTGGCATTGTGCTATGGGTAGCATTTCTGAGGGTGACAGGGCGGCTTCTCTCACAGTCATAACTTTTTCAGGTTCTGCGAATTTTGGTGGTGTTGTATTTATTGGTTTTTTTCTTGGAATTGAAGACAATATGTGTTCTACCTTTTCAAGTCCGGATTTTCCTGTTTCGGGTGTTGGCATCAGAACAACATAATCTGGGTCGGCAAATTCACAAAAAATATTATTTTGTTCGAGAATTTCTGCAAGCTCGTTTCCTGTATAACCGTAGTGTTTTGCAGATAAAGTCAATTTCATCGGTTCATCACCGTAAAAAGTAAAACCTTTTTCTTCAAGCCTTGTTTTCATTTCTGAAATCAAGGGCAGAAAATTATTTAAATTCTGTTTGTAATTTTCAAGGTGTGAATTACAAACGTCCAAAGACTGCAAAATCAAGTATGACGGACTCGTTGAGCCGAAGAGTGCCAGAGCATTTTTCACGTTTTCATAAGAAAAAAATGAAGTTTTGTCTGAAAGATGAAGATACGCACCACCAGTAACAACAGGCAAAGTTTTATGGGCAGAATCGCAACACAAATCCGCGCCCAAATCCATAGGGTGCTGGGATTTTTTGAGGAATTTAAGATAAGCTCCGTGAGCATTATCTGTAACTAAAAGAATTCCGTTTTTATGGCACACCTTTGAAAGCCCCTCAATATCTGCGATATTACCCAAATAATCAGGGGTTGTAAGGTACAAAGCAACGGGCTTTTCTTTACTATTCAGAAGAAAATTTTCAAATTCATCAGGTGTTATGTTGCAGGAAAGATAAGATTCCGTTTCTTTTGGATATAACCACATTATATTAAAATCCAATAATGCTGCCGCGCTTATAAAAGCTTTGTGAGCGTTTCTTCCTGCAGCAATAATCGGTTTTCTTCCGATTTTTTTTGCATAAAGGCATATAAGGTGCATCATTGCACGGATGCATTGAGATGAGCCTTCTGTTGAATAAAAAGTGGGGCAACCGAAAATTTGTGAAGCGTTTTTTTCACTTTCAGCAATTATACCTGTTGGGTGATATAAATCATCTGCTCCGTCAAATTCAGTTATATCTAATTGCTCAAAGCCTAAAAAGCCCTTGCCTTTGTGACCGGGCATATGCATTCTTAATGAAGCTTTTTCATTGTATTGGCGAACAAAATCGCAAATAGGTGTGTTCATCTTTATTCACCCAAGGCTCTTGCAATTGCTACCATAATTGCACATTCCATACGTTTACGGAAAAGTCTGCAACCGCTTTCATATACACCTGTAACAGAGCCTGTTGCATGGTAAGCATTAGCGGCACAACCGCCTGAGCAATATAATCTTGCCCAGCAATCCTTGCATTCAGGGTGAGCATAAACATTGCAGGCGGCAAACTCACTTTGGATTTCCTTGTTTGTTACACCGTCCCAGACGTTACCTAACTTGAATTTTTCATCGCCTACAAACTGATGACAGGGGTATAAATCGCCCCAAGGGGTAACTGCCATGTATTCCGTTCCGCTTCCGCAGCCTGAAATGCGCTTGTAGATACAAGGACCGCCTGTAAGGTCAATCATATAGTGGTAGAAGGTGAAGGGCTTGCCCTCTTTATCTCTTTGGAGCATTAAATCAGCAAGGTCTTCATACTGCTTCATTACAACAGCCAAATCCTCTTCTGTCAGCTCGGAAGGGTCACCGGGAGCGCATACAACGGGCTCCATACTTAATTCGCTGAAGCCTAAATCAAGCATTTGTTGAATGTCCTTAAGAAAATCAGGGTTAGCGTGGGTAAATGTGCCGCGCATATAATAATTTTTGCCGTTTCTTGCTTCTACAAATTTCTGGAATTTTGGCACAATTTTATCCCAACTACCGTTGCCTGCATAGTCTACGCGGTAATGGTCGTGGATTTCTTTTCGTCCGTCAAGGCTGAGAACAACATTACTGCATTCTTTGTTTGCAAATTCAATAACATTATCATCAACAAGCACACCATTTGTGGTAAGGGTGAAACGGAAATTTTTATTATGCTCCTTTTCTATGCTTCTTGCATATGCTACCAAATCTTTAACAACCTGAAAATTCATAAGTGGCTCGCCACCGAAAAAGTCAACCTCAAGGTTGTGGCGGTTACCTGAATTTTCTATAAGAAAATCAAGGGCTCGTTTGCCTACCTCAAAGCTCATAACATCTCTTTCACCGTTGTATTTTCCCTGACTTGCAAAGCAATATGCACAATTAAGATTGCAGGTATGAGCAATATGAAGGCAAAGAGCCTTTACTACACCGGCTGTTTTCTGTTTCAATGTACCTGCCATAGCTTCAAATGTATCGGGAGCAAAAAGCTTTCCGGAAGCCTTTAAGCCTTCAACCTGAGCATAACACTCGGCAATATCAGCTTTTGTAATATCTTCACGGTCAGCGTATTTTTCCTCAATAGCTTTCAATACATCTTCTTTGGCGGTATTCTCAAATAAAGCAATAATGTCGTAGGCAACATCATCCACCACGTGAACTGCGCCTGAGCAGACATCAAGCACAATGTTATAGCCACCTTGCTTGTACTGATGAATCATAATTTAATCTCCTCTATACTTGACTCACTCTAAGAAAAATGCCGCCATTAACGGCGGCATTTCTGTTTTTTACAAATTGATTACTTGCTTTCTTTAACGCTTTCGCATTCCTGGTTAGCGATACCGCAGCTTGTTTTGCAAGCAGACTGGCAAGATGTCTGGCATTCGCCACAACCGCCGTTTTTTGCACTTTCGCACAAATTGCGTGTTTCAATAGTTTTGATATGTTCCATGAGAAAAGCCTCCATATAAATTTATCGTATTTAGTTTACCACACAGGTTTTTATATGTCAATTGAATTTTAAGGTTAATATATTTTATTTTTTTTGAATATATCATATAAAAGGCGATTTTGCAAAATTCGGGAGATGTAACAATGACAGAAATATTAAAATTTTCACCCTTGTCCTTAACTTCAATAATTCTTACCCTTGCAGTTGTTTTTGTCAATGGTTTAACAGATGCACCCAATGCTATTTCTACCGTAACAGTTACAAGATGCATGAAGCTGAAATCAGCTTTGTTGATGTCTGCCGGCTTTAATTTTCTCGGTGTTGCAGTTATGAGTGCTATAAACAATTCTGTTACTGTAACGGTTGCAAATATAGTGGATTTCGGAAGTGATACATATTCTGCTTCCGTTGCACTTTCTGCCGCTCTTTTCAGTATTGTTTTCTGGGCGGTGCTTGCATGGTATTTCGGTATTCCAACCAGTGAAAGTCACGCTCTTATTGCAGGTCTTTCAGGCAGTGCCATTGCAATTAATGGTGGGCTATCAGGTATAAACGGAGAAGAATGGATTAAAGCAGTAAAAGGGCTTTTCACATCTTGTTTATTTGGTTTTATTGTAGGGTTTGTTATCTGCAAATTGATAATTACGCTTTTCAGAAATATAAAAAGGAAAAATACAGAACAGTTTTTTAAATATGGTCAGATTTTTGCTGCTGCAGGAATGAGCTTTATGCACGGAGCACAGGATGGACAGAAATTTATTGCGGTATTAATGCTATGTATGAGCTTTTCGGGAAATGACCAAGGAGAGGAAATGAGTGGGGATTGGAAAATAATTCTTATTTGCTCAGTTGTTATGGCTTTAGGTACAATGTGCGGTGGCAAAAAAATCATAAAATCTGTTGGTATGGATATGGTGAAGCTTGAAAAATACCAAGGCTTTTCTGCCGACCTTTCCGCTTCACTTTCGCTTTGGGTAAGTACTGTTTTTGGGTATCCTGTTTCCACCACTCACGCAAAAACAACTGCAATGATGGGGGCAGGTACTGCAAAAAATATAAAATCCCTGAATCCGTCAGTTATAAGGGAAATCGGATTGACGTGGATTTTAACATTCCCGGGATGTGGGGTGATAGGGTTTTTGGTGACTAAAATATTTCTAAAAATATTTTAACTGGTAGCTGGCAACTGGCGACTGGTAGCTAAAAAAGACGGCAAAAGCCGTCTTTTTTAATAATCTTTTCCCCAATTTTTTCTGTTGTAGAATTTCTTATCGTGGAGATTTTTTAATTTTCTTTCTTTTTTGTACTGTTTTTTCTCTTTGCGGGTCATTCTGAACTTGAATTTTCTTTCCTTTACTTCCTCGCAAAGAGGTGTTACAAGACCACCAAGAGTGCCTTTTATTTCAGTTGCAGAAAGAATGACAATATCTTTGTTTTTAGGAAGTGTGATTTCTGTTTCACCGTTCAAATCAATTTCAATCGTGAAGAAATACATCGATTTTGCAGTAACATCCTCGTAATCCCTGTGGCAATGAGTGAATTCGTAAGCAACCTTGCAATCTTTAATTCTTGCGGTTTCCCCGAAATCATACATATCCCAACGTGCAGGTCTTTGGAAAGCATCGGGAATAAATTTTACAATGACTTCATTGCCAAATTTGAATTTTGCGTTTTTGTCGCCACCAATGGAGTTGCAAAGAAGAATAAGTTTAGAGGTATTGTTACTAACAGTGATTTTCTGTCCATTACAGGCAATTGCATTTTTGCCCTCTTTCTTTATTTCAAAATCAACACCACCGATTGTGATATTATCAGGTGTGATTTCATAAGGGATTGTATATTTGAAGTCGCCTAATTTACCTTGTTTTGTAATCAACTGTTTATCGGGCTTCAAATCAACGGGAGTTGAAATTGCCTTTTCGGTGTTTATTGTGCTATTTTTAAGTGTAAGGGCAAAGGATTTAATTTCATAGGGCTTGAAATCTGTAACAAGCTTTCCGTCAACAACCTTTGCTTCACCGCGATATTCTTCACTTGCAAATACTTCTCTTGCGCTTTCAATACCGTTGCCCAATGTGAGAGTGAAGTTTTCAACATTTTTATTTGCACCCTCGCCAAGACGAACAATAATTTCATCGCTTTCCTCAGCCTTCTTCATAGCACGGATGATAATGTTATTTGTTGAAACATTACCGAACGAGTATTCTGTACCGAGAACACCATCGTGTTTATCACAAACCACTGCGCACATTGGCTGAGTGAACATTCTTGCCTGAAGCTGAGTAGCTGAACCCACTTTGCCATTATGGCTGAAAATGCCGAATGCATATCTGTTAAGTCCCAAATCCATCATAGACTGCATTGAATCTATACGGTAGTTACCTTTTGGGGTATGAATAACTGTAAGGCGGAGAGTGTTGTTGTCAAACTTATCCCAACCATATTTGCATTCGCTGATAACAGAAACGCCGAATTCACCGCTCTTATCTGTAATATCTGCCCATTTCTGCGCAGGTACTTCATAGAGCTGTTTTGTCATATTACCGCGTTCAATTGCACCAAGTCCAAGGTCATAAAGTGCTTTTTCGTTGTCTGCAGTAAAGGTGAAAACATTTTTAGCCATTGTCTGAAGTGACTGCCACTCGATTTCCGAGTAAACCTCAACTGTTTCGCCACCGTCAGTAAGGGCAATTATATTTGTAAATGTGCTTCTGTCGTCTTTCTGAGTTACCTTATATGCAACTCTTGCAACGCCATTTTCGACCTCTTCAATGTTCACAAGGGCGGGTTTTCTGTCGGGCTTTTTATTTGCCTCGTCAAAGTTCATTTCCCAGGCAGGCCAATCCCAAGAGCCTGTATAGTTAAAAAGACCAATTTCAACAGGAGCTTTAAGGATTTCTTTGTTGTTAAGCGTTTTGTCAATTATTGAGCAAATATCACCATTGTTGTTGAGTTTAACAATGTATTTGTTGTTTTCAAGAGTGTTGTTACCAATGAAAATTTCAGGGTCAACGCAACAGGGTGAATTGCTTTCACGGATATCATAGACCTTTAAACCAAGGCTTTTAACATCTGCAATAAATGTGATTTCAATCTTGGTATCGGAAAGCTTTTTGCTCTGGGATTTAATTTCTGTCGCCCCATCAAAAACCTTAACATATTCGCTTTTGATGTTTTCAAGGCGAATGGTAACTGCGCCGTGTCTGTCTGCTTCAATGGGGTTATAAACAGTAACGGGAGTGCCCTTGCAAGAACTTATATTCATAAGCTTTGCAACAGAAGAAACCGCGCCCTCAATTTCGCTTTGGAATTGATTCATTGAAACGTAAAGGTCATTCCAGGAGCGCTTGTAAACTCGCTGACAGGATGTGCCGGGCATATCATCATGGAAATGGTGGGAAAGAACTCTTTTCCAGGAGCGAGTAAGACTTTCACGGTTATAGTCGTATGAACCGAGCCAATCGCCTAAAACAGAGCTGCGCTCTGCCATATCTGCAAGCTCTTCTGCTCTCCTGTTCCAACGCTTGCTCATAACTCTTGAGGTGTAACCTCCGATAGCGTGCTCGCTCATAACAAGCTCGTTGTTCCATACAGGAAGCTTTTTCTTTTGTTCCGATGTAAGCTGTTCATCAATATCTCTGTAATACTGGTCGGCAGTTGCAGCAATAACCTCAATATCACTTTCGTTGTTTTTGTTGATTTCCTGCTCAACATATGCAACAGATTTCTCCTTAGGTGCACCACCTCTGTCACCAACTCCGTGAAATACAGTGGTCCAAGGGAAATCATATTGTTCATTTTCTTTGAATTTTTCTTCTATAAAATCCCAATCACGTAATTTATCAAGTGATTTACTGTATGAACCAAGTTTTAAAGTGGTATAAATCTCGTTACCGTCCACACCGCGCCATCTGCCAGTGTCGAAGGGTACACCGAAAGCACCGCCCCAGCTTAATTTCTGGGTGGTGAAGCCTTTAAGGTTTGCGTGGTGCATTATGCTGGGTAATGCCCAGCCAAAGCCAAAGCAGTCGGGTAGATAAATGTCACAGGAGGTTTTACCGAATTTATTGCGGAAATAGGAATTACCTATAAGAATATTTCTGAAAAGTGCCTCGGGAGAGGGAACATTAACATCACCGTTCTCATAAGCAGAACCACAAACATTCCAACGACCGTCTTTAATGTATTCGGTCATTTTTTTGAACTGTTTGGGGTAGTATTCCTCCATAAGCTCATATCTGTAAGCACCCTCAAAATTGAATTTATATGTAGGGTATTTTTCTAATAAATAAAAGTTTTGCTTGAAAGTATCGTCTATGTATTGGTCGATGCTTTCTTCTAAATCCCAACTCCACACGGTATCAAGATGAGCAGTTGCAATTGTGTAAATCTTTTTCTTTCCCATAACCACATCTCCTAATGGTAAATATAGGGAAATTATATAATATAAAACCTTGGTTTGCAACAGGATTTGTATGTTAAAATGCCCAAATATTAAGGTGTTTTTTTGGTAGTATAAATGTTTTAAAATTCTTGAAATATGTGGTAAAAGAAATATAATAGTAGGTGAAGATTTCTGTTTGGAAGGATGGTATAAAAATGGATAAAATTTTAAAAATCGGTATCATCGGTTGCGGTGGTATTGCTAACGGAAAACATATGCCTGCTCTTAAAAAGGTTGAGGGCGTTGAAATGGTTGCTTTCTGCGATATTGTTAAAGAACGAGCAGAAAAAGCTGCGGAAAAATTCGGAACTCCCGATGCTAAAGTTTATGAGGATTACAAAGAACTCCTCAAGGACGAAAGTATTGATGTAATTCATGTTTGCACACCTAACCGCTCTCATAGCTTTATTACTATTGATTCTCTTGAGGCAGGGAAGCATGTTATGTGCGAAAAGCCTATGGCTAAAACTTACGAAGAAGCAAAGGCTATGTGCGAAGCAGCAGAAAGAACAGGCAAAAAGCTTTCTATCGGTTATCAGAATCGTCAGACTGCCGAAAATCTCTATGTAAAAAAATGTGCAGATGCCGGTGAACTTGGCGAGATTTACTACGGTAAGGCACTTGCTCTTCGTCGTCGAGCAGTTCCCACATGGGGCGTTTTTCTTAATGAATATGAGCAGGGCGGCGGTCCTCTTATTGATATTGGTACCCACGCTCTTGATATGACTCTTTGGATTATGAATAACTATGAACCTGAAATGGTTGTTGGTCAGACCTTCCGCAAGCTTGCAGACCAGGAAGAGCAGGGTAACGCTTGGGGTAAATGGGACCCGAAGGAATATACCGTTGAAGATTCTGCATTCGGTTTTATAAAAATGAAAAACGGTGCAGTTATTAATCTTGAATCAAGCTGGGCACTTAATATTGCAGATTATCACGAGGCTTGCTATATGGTTTGCGGTGATAAGGGCGGCGCAGATACAATTAACGATACAGCAAGAATTAACTATATCAAGCACCAGCGTCAGTGCATTGAGGAACCCAATCTTGATGCAGGCGGTGCAGCATTCTTTGAAGGACAGAAGGACGGTTCTCCTGCAGAAATGGAAGCCTCCTCTTGGATTAATGCTATCAGAACTGACACTGATCCCGTTGTTTTACCTCGTCAGGCTCTTTGTGTAACAAGAATTCTTGAAGCAATTTATGAATCTGCAAAAACAGGTAAACCCGTATATTTTAACGATTAATAAGGTGATAAAAATGAAATTCGCAGTACAGCTTTATTCCGTTCGTGACCATATCGAAAACGGAAATGATATGTTAGAAATTCTCGGCAAGGTTAAGGAAATCGGCTTTGACGGTGTTGAATTTGCAGGCTATTTCGGACTTGATGCAGAGGTTCTTCGCGCAAAATGTGAGGAATTAGGTCTTGAGGTTGTGGGTAGCCATTTGGGTCTTGATGATTTCAAGCCCGAAAATCTTGATAAAACTCTTGCTTATGGTAAAGCTCTCGGCGCAAAATACCTGGGTGTTGGTGGCGCACCTCACTCCACTTATGAGGAAGCAAAAAACACAGGTGATGTTCTCAGCGCTGCCGGTGTGAAGGCAAGAGAAATGGGTATGGACACATATTATCATAACCATACAGAAGAATTTGAGGATATTAAAGACGGCAAAACTGCTATGGATGTTATTTCCGAAAACGGCTGTAAGCTTGAGGTTGATACATATTGGAGCTTCTGCGCAGGTATTGACAATAGCAAATATCTTCCCGAAAACAAAGATAAAATCATACTCATTCATATTAAAGACGGTGTTAATCATAAGCCTATGGCACTTGGTGAAGGTGAAAACGATTTAGCTAAGGTTATTGAAGGTGTAAATGCAATCGGTCTTGATTGGGTTATTCTTGAAAATGATGACCCGGTACCCACAGGCTTGGAAGACATCACAAGAAGTTATGCTTGGTTAGAAAAAAACTTTAAATAAGAAAAGGATTTATCGAATTATGAAACTTGGTGTTCTTACTAATTTATTAGGTTCTGTTTCCCTTGAGGAAGCATTGAAATATTTTAAATCTCTCGGTCTTGAAATGGTTGAAATCGGTTGTGGCGGTTATCCCGGTAAGGACCACGCAGACCCTGATATTCTTCTTAATGACGAAAAAGCATTAGAGGATTTTAAAGCACTCCTTAAAAAATATGATGTTGAAATCAGTGCTTTGAGCTGTCATGGTAACCCTGTTCATCCCAATAAAGTAATTGCCAAATCTTTTGATGAGGATATGCGAAAAGCAGTTCTTCTTGCTGAAAAATTAGGTGTTCATCAGATCAACACATTCTCAGGTTGCCCAGGTGACTGCGAAACCGCAAAATTCCCCAACTGGGTAACTTGTCCCTGGCCAAATGATTTCGGCGAAATTCTTGAATATCAGTGGAATGAAGTTCTTATTCCTTATTGGAAGGAATTTGTTAAATTCAGTACCGCTCATGGTGTTGATAAAATTGCTCTTGAGCTTCACCCCGGTTTCTGTGTTTATAACACAGAAAGCCTTTTGAAGCTTCGTAATGCAGTTGGTAAAGAAATCGGAGCAAACCTTGACCTTTCACACCTTATCTGGCAGGGAATGGATCCCGTTGCAGTTATTCGTGCGTTGGGTAAAGAGGGTGCAATTTTCCATTTCCACGCAAAAGATACTAAGATTGATGCTATTAATACAGCAGTTAATGGTGTCCTCGATACAAAATCTTACGCGGACGAAATCAATCGTTCTTGGATTTTCCGTTCAGTAGGCTTCGGTAATGGCGAATCATATTGGCGTGATGTAATAAGTAATCTTCGTATGGTGGGCTATGACTATGCAATCTCTATTGAACACGAGGATTCACTTATGAGCCAGAACGAAGGTCTTGAAAAAGCAGTTGCTCTTCTTAAGAATTGTATTATCAAAGAAGGCCTTGCAGCAGCCTGGTGGATATGAGTTCGCTTTGCTCACAGTGAAGAGATAATAGTGAAGAGTGAAGAGGTAAAATTTATAATGGATAAAATTAATGTTGTTGTGGTTGGTTACGGCGGTATGGGTAATTACCACGCTGAAAAAATAGCGGGTTTTGAAAATTTTAATCTTGCAGGTATATATGATATAAAGCCTGAAAGATGTGAATTTGCGGAAAGTAAGGGCTTTTATGCTTATCCGTCATTTGAAGCGGTGCTTGAAGATGAAAAGGTTGAGCTTATCGTTTGCGCTACATATAATGATGTTCACAAGGATATAGCAATCCGTGCTATGAGAGCAGGAAAAAATGTTATTTCTGAAAAGCCTGTTACTCTTTGCTCGGAGGATTTGGAAGAAATAATTGCCGTTGCGAATGAAACAGGCAAGCTTTTCACAGTTCATCAGAACAGACGTTGGGACAACGATTATCGCACAATTAAAAACATTCTCGATAAAAATGAATTGGGTCCCGTTTTCTCAATGGAATCAAAGGTTTATGGCTCCAGAGGTGTTCCGTCAGGTTGGCGAGCAGAAAAGGAGCATGGTGGCGGAATGCTTCTTGACTGGGGTGTTCATCTCCTGGATCAGGTTCTTATGCTCAATGAAGGTAAAAGAATAAAAAGCGTATACGCATCCCTGACTAATGTTACAAGCCTTAAGGTTGATGATGGTTTCCGTGCAATTATCAAATTTGAAAATGGTCCCGAATGCCTTGTGGAAGTGCTTACTAATAACTTTATTGAAGCCCCTCGTTGGTATATGGCAGGTGAAAACGGAACTGCTATTATAAGAACATGGGATATTGAGGGCGAAATAGTTAAAATCAAGGATTGGGAAAAAATGGATGCTGTTCCTGTGCAGATGGGTGCAGGTATTACAAAAACAATGGCACCAAGAACACCTGAAACAATTCAGACATTCCCTCTTGAGGTTATAGAGGTTCAATGGGCAGATTATTATAATAATATTTATGATGTTTTAAGAAATGGTGCAAAACCATTGATTACTCACGACCAACAAAGAAGACTTATGAAGCTTATGGAAGCGATTGTAGAGTCATCAGAGAAAAATGAAGCGATTTGTTTCGAATAAATTTATGCGATTTTTTCAAAACACTTGCATTTTTTAACCAGAAATGGTAAGATATAAAAAACTGTCATTGAAAGGATGGAAAGAATATGAAAAAAAGAGTGTTGGCTACAATACTTACAGTATGTCTTCTTTTTAGTGTGATGGCTTGTGTAGCAAGTGCAGCGTCAGATATTACCATAGGTGAAATAATTTCATCAAAGAGAATTTGTCCCGGTAATACTATTGATTTTAACTTTATTCCCAGACCCGAAACCGAGGGCGGTATTTATTCAGAAGGTTGGGAGATAACTAATGCAAATGGTGACTGGGTTCCATATGATGGCGAGCCTATCAGCGAAAATGCAGGCACCTTTAAGTTAAGATATTTTGCAGCTGATGCAGATGGTGAATATGCATATTCTAATGAATGTGTTGTTACTGCTGCGCACAACCCCACTGGTGGATATCAGATGAGCGGTATTGAGCATTGGCGCATTTGTGCTGATTGCGGTGCTGATGCAGAAATAGGCGCGCACGACCATCTTTCTGCAGATGCAACAGCAAATAATAAGGTTTGCACTGTTTGCGGTCATGTAAGAACTTCTCAGTACACAGGTATCCTTGCATTCTTTGAATGGATTTTGGACCTTGTATTCTCACTTATCGGCTAATAAATAAAAATTCCTGAATTACTCTCTTAGGTTTTAATAACCTGAGAGAGTTTTTTTCAGGAATTTTTTATATATCTTTTTCTTTTAAGAAATGGGAGAGTGCTGAAAAACGTTTAGCTTTTTTGTCATTGAATGCCATATAGTTAATTTGCTCTGCTAAGCCTACGGTAATCAACATATGTTTCGCTCGTGTTACAGCGGTGTAAAGCAGATTTCTATAAGCTAAATTCGGAACAAGAGAGATTACAGGGAGAATAACTGCTTTGAATTCGCTACCCTGACTTTTATGAACTGTTACGGCATATGCAAGTTCAAGCTCAGTTAAATTTTCACCGGGAATTATAGCTTCTTTTCCATCGAAATCAACCTCAACCGTTCCTGATTTTGTATCAATATATTTTAAAATGCCTATGTCACCGTTGAAGATGCCTCTGCCTTTATCCTCTTTGCTTTCCCATTCAATGTTGTAATTGTTTTTTACTTGCATAACCTTATCGCCTGTTCGGAAAATCTGACCTGCGACAGTTAATTCACCCTTGTCTTTGTGGGGTGGATTCAAGGCTTGCTGAAGAAGTCTGTTCAGGTTTTGCGTGCCTGTTTCTCCTTTTTTTGATGGGCAGATAACCTGAATATCTGAAAATGCATCCCATCCGTATGCATTGGGTAATCTTTCGCTGCAAAGGCTTACAACCGTCTGAGCAGAAAGCAACGGATTAGGTCTTTCCATATGGAAAAAATCCTTGCCGTTATTGGTTAAATCAGGCATTTCTCCATTCACGATTTTATGGGCATTGGTTATAATTTTACTTTCTAATGCCTGACGGAAAACCTGAGTAAGACAAACTACGGGAAGCTTTTCTGATAATATAAGATCGTGGAGAACATTGCCTGAACCAACCGGTGGCAACTGGTCGCTATCTCCAACAAGAATAAGACGACAACCAAGCGGGAGAGCATCAAGGAGATTAGCGAAAAGATGAATATCTATCATTGAAAGCTCATCAAGAATGAGAGCGTTGCAATCAAGGGGATTTTCAATGTTTCTGCGGAAATAAGGCTTATCATCCTCATCCCATTCCACTTCTAAGAGCCTATGTATGGTTTTTGATTCCATACCTGTAACTTCGCTCATTCGTTTTGCAGCTCTGCCTGTTGGCGCAGCGAGGGCAATGTCGAGATTTTGATGCTCAAATATGCTGATAATTCCTTTAATAGTTGTGGTTTTACCGGTACCGGGACCACCGGTTAAAACAAGCAGTCCTTTTTTTGCTGCAGTGGCAATGGCTAATCTTTGTTGCTCTTCATATTTGATTTCGTTGATTTTTTCTATTTCATCAATCCAATCTGCCAGTCTTGGAGCACCTGCCGGAGGAAAGTTTGCGATTATATCAATTCTGTCTGCAATTTTCTTTTCTGCGGTATATGAAGATGGCAGGAAAACAAATTCATTGCCATCAATAATATGCATTTTTAATTGACCGGTGTTTACTAATTTGTCAATGGCAATGTCGATTTCATCCTGCGTAACAGATAGCAAATCTGAACAAGGTTTTAAAAGCTTTTCTCTCGGGATACAAGTGTGGCCTTGGGCATTGGCGTTGTGCCTTACAACGTGGATAATTCCTTCACCTATTCTATAATCGGGTAGAGGCTTTACAGGGAGCTTTTCTTCAATCATTTCTGCCCGTTCAAAGGTTATACCTATTCCTAAACCACAAAGTATATACGGGTTTTCTTCTACCCTTGAAACAGCGTTTATACCTAATTTTCTGAATATTCGGATACATTCGGTAGGGGAAAAGCCATATTTTTCAAGTCCCAGCATAACAGTACGCATAGCATACTGCTTTTTAAATTCCTCACCTATGTTTCTTGCCTGTTCTTCGGAAATGCCTTTCAAAGAAGCAAGCCTTTCGGGGGCAGTATCGAGAATTTCAAGAGTTTCAGCACCGAATTTTTCAACAATGGTCATTGCTTTTTTAGGCCCTATTCCGCGAATTACTCCCGATGCAAGATATTTATATATCTGCTCCGTTGTTTCGGGCATACAGCGAGAAAAGGCAGTCACTTTAAACTGCCTGCCGAAAGACTGATGTATTGTGAAATTACCTGTAAGGGTAACAGTTTCTCCGGCGGCTACACCGGGCATAACTCCAACAGCGGTGAAATAATCATCATCAACGGAAACATCCATAACGGTAAATCCGTTGGTGTCATTCTGGAAGGTGATTTCTTCTACCGATGCGGTTATTTTTTCTTCTTGAAAGTCCATGTAGTGCTCTCCTGAATTGATTTCTTTTATTTTAACATAATACAAGAATTTTTAGAATATATTTTTCAAAATAATTGAAAAGAATGTGGAGGTATGATAGAATTACCTTGTACATTTTTTCCAATGGAGGAATGAAAAATGAAGTATATTATAGACAAAATGAACCATTGTAGTTTTAAAACAGTTGAATTGGGAAGATTAGCTCCCAGAGCTTATGCAATTCCTCATTCAAAGATTAAAGATGCTAAAAAAGCAGATTATAAAACAGAACGCTATAATAGCGATATGATAACTATTCTTTCAGGTGAATGGGAATTTAAATATTATAAGAAAAAATCAAAGCTTCCCGCAACTCTTGATACAAACAAGGTTAAATTTGACAAGGTTAATGTTCCTTGTACATGGCAAAGAACAGGCTATGAAGAGCCTGCATACATTAACTGTCCCTATAGCTTTGACCCAAGAGCATTGGGTCTTCCCAAGGGTGAGGGCGTAAAGCCTCCGGAGCTTCCTGAAGATTTTTCCTGCGGAATCTATCGTAAAATTTTAAATATTTCTGATGTAACAAAGAATTATATACTTACATTTTTAGGTGTTACACCCTGTGTTGATTTGTATATTAACGGCATATTTGTAGGCTATGGTGAGGCTGCTCATAATTCCTATGAATTTGATATTACGGATTTTCTCAAAGAGGGCGACAACGAAATTCTTGTTGTTGTTTATAAATGGTGCACAGGCTCATATCTTGAAGCACAGGATATGTTCAGAGAAAACGGAATTTTCCGTGATGTTCTTCTTTATACATATGATAAGACATATATTAACGATTTTCAGGCAATAGCAAAGAAAAAAGGCAAAAAGTATAATCTTGATATTGAAACAGAAATTAAAGGTGCGCTTAATGGTGCGACTGTTAAAGCAGCACTTTATGATGGTAAAAGCCTTTTAGCAGAAGAAACTGTTGATGGTGAAAAGAAAAATGCTATTTCCTTAAAAGGTCTTCAGGTTGAGGAGTGGAGTGCAGAAATTCCTCGCCTTTACGAGCTTTTCATTACTCTTTATAATGGTAAAAAAGAGATTATGACAATTCGTCAATATATTGGTTTTAAAAATATTGAAATCAAGGATGCAGTTTTCTATTTCAACGGCAAAAAGATTAAGCTCAAAGGTGTTAACCACCATGATACCCATCAGACAAAGGGCTATGCTATGGGCTTTGAAGACCTTATAAAAGATGTTGAGCTTATGAAAGAGTTTAACGTTAACTGTGTTCGTACCTCTCACTATCCTCCCGACCCATTCTTCCTTGAGCTTTGCGACCATTATGGACTTTACTGCGTTGATGAAGCAGATATTGAAACTCACGGTATATGGGATTTAGGCTGTGAGGGCGGAGAAATCAGCCACAAGCTAAAATGGGCACCAAGATATATGGACAGAGTTAAGAGAATGTATTTCCGTGACAGAACGCATCCTTCTATTATTATGTGGAGCTTGGGTAACGAATCCTGGGGTTATAAATGTCACGATAAATGTTATCAGATGCTCAAAGATTTAGGCACAGATATTCCTGTTCATTATGAGGGTGTTTCGAGAACAAAACGTTATCACTATGATGTTTTCTCTGAAATGTACACTCATCAGGATGAGATGAAAAAAATCCGCGACAGAAAGCGCGGTAAGCAGTATAATGAAGTGCCCTTCTACCTTTGCGAATATTGTCACGCTATGGGTGTTGGTCCCGGTGCATTGGAGGAATATATGCAGATTTTCTTCTCTGATGACATCTTTATGGGTGGCTGTATCTGGGAATGGGCAGACCATTCTGTTCTCCACGATGGTAGCGATAAATACAAATATCAGTACACCTACGGCGGTGACCATGGCGAGCTTCTTCACGATGGTTGCTTCTGTGTTGATGGTCTTTTCTATCCTGACCGCACACCTCACACAGGTGCATACGAAATGAAGAATTGTTACAGACCCTTAAGAGTTCGTAGACTTTCAGGCAACAAGCTTACTATTGTCAACACCAACCGTTTCTTATCTTCTTCAAATATTGAAGTTTATTGGGAAGTTCAGGAAAATGGCGTAACTCTTAAATGTGGTAGCTTCAGTACTGATATCGCGCCTGAAAAGGATGCAACATATAAGCTTGATTTACCTAAGGTGAATTATGATAAAAACACATATCTCAATCTTACATACCTTGATGGCGATTTTGAAATAGCAAGCGAGCAGTTGACACTTTCTGAAGCACCTTTTATTCAACCCTCTCTTGAAATGGGTAAGGTTTCAATTGCTTCCGATGGTGAAAAGCTTACTATAAAATATGAAAACGGTTCAATTGAATTTTCTGAGGAGACAGGCGAAATGGTTTCCTATAAAGCAAACGGAGTTCAGGTGCTTAATAAAGAGCCTGCATCTCACAGAGGCTTCCTTCTTAACCTTTCAAGAGCTTATGTTGATAATGACCGTTGGATTATTGATGATTGGACTGAGCATAACCTTGTTGACCCCAAAATAGTTCTTGAGGATATGAGCGCAGAGGTTAAATCGGGTGTTGCATCAGTGAGCCAGTATATCACTGTTCACGGCAAGGAAGATATTCTCTTCAATGCAAATATTCTTTACATTATCGGAGCAAACGGCGTTGTTGATATTGAGGTTGCTATGGCTCCCGATAAGGATAGTAAAGAGAATTTCTATGATATTGCCGCTCTTGGTCTTACATTTGAGGCAGATAAGAAATTCAATGAAATTGAATACTTCGGCAGAGGCGAAAAGGAAAACTATAACGACTTTAATTCTCACGCACCTATCGGTCTTTACACCGCCAAGGTAGAAGATGAACACGAGCCATATATTCGTCCTCAGGATAACTCCAACCATTCAGATGTTTCTTACCTTAAGCTTAAGAATGAAAAGGGCGAAGAAATCCTTATTTATTCCGATAAGAGATTTGATTTCAATGTTCATAACTATACTCAGGCTCTTCTTCAGAAGGCAGACCACAGAGAAGATATTTATGACCAGAAAACAACATTTGTAACTCTTAATGGTTACACAAAGGGTACAGGTACCGGTAGCTGTGGTCCTGCAACTCTTCCTGAATATAGCATTGATGCATCAAAAGAGCTTACATTCAACTTTATTATTGCTCCACAAAAAAGTGAGAAATAAGGTGTATTATGGAACAAAGATATGAAAAAATAAGCTTTTCAGAAGCGCTTTTTAAAAAGGTAATAGCTCTTCGTCGCCAGGTTTTCTGCGGCGAGGAGGGTGAAAAGCCTGCGTTTATTAAAGATATCCGTGATGAAAAAGGCTTGCATATTGTTTGCGCAATTGGTGATGAGCTTTTAGGCTGCGGCAGTCTTTATGACAATGGCAACGGCGAATTTGAAGTTTCTGGAATTGCAGTAAGCAAGGATTATAGAAAGTTTAAAATCGGAAGTAATATTTTAAATAAACTAAAGGAACTTGCCATTGAAAATGGGGCAAAAAGAATTGTTGCTGAAAGCAGAGCAGAGGTTGTTGATTTCTTCACCAAAAACGGCTTCCCGTATGAAAATATTGCATTCGAAAAAGAAGGAAAAAGATATATTAAATATAATCTTAATCTTGTTTTTGTGGGTGCAGAGTGGGTTGAATTCCGTGATACCGAGACAGTAATTGTCCGTTGTGATTTTAATTTAGATAAGAAAGCTCCTGCAGAGCTTTTTGTGACAGGACTTGGCTATTGTAATGTTTACATTAACGGAAAAAGCATAACAGATAAGGTGCTTTCTCCTGCGTGGACAAACTTTGAATTTATGGACACTGCAAGTATGTCTTACCCCATATTTGACAAAATGACTTACAGAATCCTTTATGAAAAAATTGATGTTTCAAGGTTTCTGAAAAAGGGTAAAAATACAATTGTTTTCCATATAGGTGGCGGTTGGTACGCACAGCATGAATGCCCCAACGAAGGGGTTAAATGCTACGGCAACGGAAATCTCAAGCTTTGCTTTAAGCTTTCTCAGGGAAATAAGATTATTGCAAAAAGTGACAGTAATCTTAAATATATTAAATCCTATGTTCAAAGAGCAAGTGTATATTATGGTGAAGATCAGGATTCAAGAATCGGTTACTATGATTTCTCCGATGTTTCTTATTCAACTGAAAACTGGAAAAATGCTGAGGTTATTTCTGCACCTGTTTCCGTTCTTAATGAGGCGGATTTTACTCCTGACAGAATTGTCAGAAAGCTGAAACCAAAGTGCATTTATAAAAAAGGGGACTATGCAATATACGACATTGGCGAGAACATTGCCGGTTACCCTGTTATAGAATTTATTGAGGATGCTTATACCGGCGAAAGCTGCACCATGCGCTTTGCAGAAGAGCTTAATGAAGAGGGTGGACTTGCGTTCCATTCTGCAGGAGGAGAATTCCGTATGCAGAAGGATACATATATTTATGATAATAAATGCAAAGAATTTCATCCTCAATTTACATGGCATGGTGCAAGATATTTTGATGTTCTCGGTAGAGTCAACATTAAGGAATACAGAGTTGTTCATACGGATCTGAAGCCCATTGTTAAATTTAAATCCTCAAACGAAACCTTACAATGGATTTTTGATGCCTATATAAGAACCCAGAATTCAAATATTCACGGATGTGTTCCTTCGGATTGTCCGCACCGTGAAAGACTTGGTTACACAGGTGACGGACAGTTAACTGCAAATGTGGTTATGACCTGCTTTGATGCGGAGAGTATGTACCGCAAGTGGATTCGTGATATTGCAGATTGTCAGGATATTTTCAATGGCCATGTTCAGCATACTGCACCCTTCTATGGTGGCGGTGGTGGTCCAGGCGGTTGGGGCGGTGCAATGGTAATTGTTCCGTATGCATTCTATAAGCATTACGGCGATAAAAAATTGCTTGAAACCTATTACCCCAATATGCTTCGTTACCTTGATTACCTTGAAAGTCACAGTGAAAAAGGTTTGGTAGTGAGAGAAGAAAAGGGTGGCTGGTGCTTAGGCGATTGGTGTTCACCAAGGGACAGAAACCTTATTCCCGAACCCTTTGTAAACACCTATTTCCATTTGAAAGCCCTTAAAATGACAATTGAAATTGCAGGTGTTATCGGTAAATCTGATAAAGAGCTTAAAGCCCGTTATGAGAAGGTGAAAAAAGCTTTTCTTGAAAAGTACTATGACAAGAAAACAGGCACTTTCTATAAATCCACCGAGGCTTGTGATGCCTATGGTTATGATTTGGGCTTAGGTAACGAGAAAACTCTCAAGGCTATTGTAGATAAGTATAAAAAGCTCGGAGAGTTTGACACAGGTATTTTCGGTACAGATATTCTTATAAGAACTCTTTGTGAGAATGGTCACAAGGATTTAGCCTTCAAGCTTCTGACAAGCGAAAAAGAAAATACATTTTACAATATGAAAAAACACGGTGCGACAACCCTTTGGGAAAACTGGGAAGGAGCCCACTCTCATTCTCACCCGATGTTTGGCGCGGTTGTCGAATATTTAGTAAAGTATTTTAATGAAGCATAATTAAATGCCCCCATCATCATTTTTTAATGATGATGGGGGCACAGTTGTTTTATCTTACATTTCCGCTTTCTATTGCGGATTTTTTAACTGCCTCTGCAATTTCAAAAGCAACACTTCTGTCAAGGGCAGAGGGGATTATATTTTCTTCATTAAGCTCATTTTCGGGAATGTGATTTGCAAGAGCGTAGGCTGCGGCAAGCTTCATTTCTTCAGTTATTGCCGTTGCTCCGCAATCTAAAGCACCTCTGAAAATTCCGGGGAAAACAAGAACATTGTTAATTTGATTTGGAAAATCTGAACGCCCTGTTCCTACAACTCTTGCTCCTGCTTCCTTTGCTTTATGGGGCATAATTTCGGGAGTGGGATTTGCCATTGCAAAAACAATTGCGTCAGAATTCATTGATTTAACCATTTCCTGAGAAAGTATATCCGGTGCAGAAACACCAACAAAAACATCTGCGTTTTTAATTGCAATATCAAGACCACCTGTAAGACCTTCGGGATTTGTTGTTCTTGCAAGGTTTTGCCTTTCTTCTCCGAGAAACTCGTCATTTTCGTTAATGATACCGGTTCTGTCAACAAGCACCATATTGGTAGCACCTGCGGCAATGAGCATTTTAGAAATTGCAGTGCCTGCAGCACCAAGTCCGTTAACAACTATTTTTACATTTCTGATATCCTTTTTCACTACTTTAAGAGCGTTAAGAACACCTGCAAGAACAACAACTGCGGTGCCGTGCTGGTCATCGTGGAAAATGGGGATATCACAAATTTCTTTAAGCTTCTTTTCGATTTCAAAGCATCTTGGAGCGGCAATATCTTCAAGGTTAATTCCACCGAAGCTACCTGAAAGCAGATAAATTGTTCTTACAATTTCGTCAACATCCTTTGACTTAATGCAAAGGGGAAAGGCATCTACGTCTGCAAACTTTTTGAAGAGAGCGCATTTACCTTCCATAACGGGCATTCCTGCTTCGGGGCCTATATCACCAAGTCCGAGAACTGCAGTTCCGTCTGTTACAACGGCAACAAGGTTATTTCTCCTTGTAAGCTCAAAGGATTTATTTACATTGTCTTTAATAACAAGACAAGCCTCGGCAACACCGGGGGTGTATGCCAAAGCCATATCTTCTCTTGTTTCAACAGGGCAACGGGAAATTACTTCAATTTTACCGTTCCACTCGTAATGCTTTTTTAATGATTGTTCTTTAATATCCATAGTTATTATTCTTTATTTGCCTGCATTTTAAGGTATGCGTTAATGAAGCCGTCGAGGTCGCCGTCCATAACTGCATTGATGTTACCGTTTTCAAAGCTTGTTCTATGGTCTTTTGCAAGTGTATAGGGCATAAATACGTAGGAACGAATCTGGCTACCCCATGCAATTTCCTTCTGAACACCTTTAATATCACTGATTTTGTCAAGATGCTCGCGCTCTTTGATTTCAATAAGCTTTGATTTAAGCATACGCATAGCAACCTCACGGTTCTGATGCTGGCTTCTTTCAACCTGACAGGAGCAAACGATACCTGTAGGAATATGAGTAAGACGAACTGCAGAAGAGGTTTTATTAACCTTCTGACCGCCTGCACCTGATGAACGATAAACATCCATTTTGATATCTTCGGGTGCGATTTCAACTTCAATACTGTCATCGATTTCAGGCATAACCTCAAGGGATGCGAAAGAAGTGTGTCTTCTTCCTGATGCATCAAAGGGAGAAACACGAACAAGTCTGTGAATACCGCTTTCGCTCTTCATATAGCCGTAAGCATTTTC
>JAZUOL010000002.1:0-10163 GCA_045604605.1 Acutalibacteraceae bacterium
AGAAATTGCAAAGAGCAATGGTATCCTTACAGTAGGTATCGTTACAAAGCCTTTCGCTTTCGAAGGTAAGAGAAGAATGCAGCAGGCAGAAGCAGGTATTGCAGAGCTTGCTCAGCATGTTGACAGCCTTATTGTTATCCCCAACGAAAGACTTAAACTCGTTTCTGACCAGAAAATCACATTTGCTAACGCTTTCGATGTAGCAGATGATGTTCTTCGTCAGGGTGTAAAGAGCATTTCCGAGCTTATTAAAGTTCCCGGTCTTATCAACCTTGACTTTGCAGACGTTACTGCAGTTATGAAGGATGCAGGTCATGCTCATATGGGCGTTGGTCGTGCAACAGGTAAGGAGAAAGCAGAAATCGCGGCTAATGCAGCAGTTTCCAGTCCTCTTCTTGAAACAACAATTCAGGGTGCAAAGGGCGTTATTATCAGTATCACTTCTTCCGCTGATATCACTCTTGATGATGTTGACGTTGCTGCAAGCATCATTGCAGATGCAGCAGATGCAGATGCAAATATTATCTTCGGTGTTGCTTTTGATGAGAAACTTGAGGACGAAATGATTGTTACAGTTATCGCAACAGGTTTTGGTACAGATGCTAACGGCTTTGCTAATAAATCCGGAGCAGCAGCTTCTGTTGATACAAGCGCTAACGATGATGAAGATGGCGATATTGTTGATATCCTCGGACTTTTCAAGAAATAATTTAAAAAGATTTAAGCCGACTGAGTTTAGTCGGCTTTTTCTTTTACCCATTTATTAATAAATTCTTACAGTCTTGTTACAATCCTTTAAAAATTCAAAAATATGTGGTATTATTATATCATAATTGTGAGGAGTGCAAAGAGTATCTTTGCTTGATATATGAAAAAACTTTCAAGAAATAAAAAAGTAAGAATTGCAGAACATATTTTAATTGTAATTCCGTTTTTGCTTGTATTAGCGATTTTTTCCCGAATGATCCCTGATGGCGTAATTCGACTTAATATAGGGGAAAGTGGAATAGGGGAAAAAGCGATTGCTTTAACCTTTGATGACGGACCATCCGGATATACCGAAAAACTTCTTGACGGGCTTGCCCGGTATGATGCATTGGCAACCTTTTTTCTCGTAGGCAGTCAAGTAGAAAAAAATCCCGAAATAGTCAGAAGAGCCTATGAAGAAGGTCACCTTATCGGAAATCATACCTATGACCATTTGGATTTTTATAAATCCTCTTATGAAGAAATAAAAGCAAGTATAGAAAAAGGTGCAACGGTTATAGAAAAAATTACGGGACTGTATCCGGTATTTTTGCGTGCACCTTACGGAAATGTGAATTTTATTCAATTAAAACAACTTGATTGTTTCTTTGTTCATTGGTCTTCTTCAACTTACGATTGGTTAAGAGAAGATGAAGAGTATATTTATAAGCGCATAATGAAGGAAGCAAAAGATGGAGCTATAATTCTTATGCATGATACGAGGGAAGCTACTGTGAATGCTGTTTTGAGGGCTATTCCTGAGCTTCAGGAACAAGGATTTGAGCTTGTAAGGGTTGATGATATTCTTTCAAGAAACGGTGAAAAACTTAAAATGGGTGTGCCTTACAGAAGTTGTAAATACGATAGAGGTGCGGTTGCATTTTAAAATGTAATATAATTTATAAATTCCTGGCCTTGTGGTCAGGAATTTTTTTGTATATACAAAAATAACTGGAAACAATAACAATAAAAGAAAAATAAAGGTTGTTAAATGAAAAACAAGCATATATTGTATAAGGTTTTTTCACCGATTGTTTCTGTATTGTTTTATATAATATTTATTCCTAAAGTTAAAGGAAAGAAAAATATTCCAAAAAGACAAGGTGCAATTCTGGCAGGTAATCATATAACAAATTTTGATTGCTTTATGGTCATATTAAGCACCAGGAGATGTGTTCGTTTCCTCGCAAAAGCGGAGCTATTTAGGTTAGGTTTTTTTAATTGGTTTTTCAGAAATTCCGGATTAATACCTGTTTACCGCAACGGGAAGGATAGGAAAGCGCTTGAAACAGCTATAAAGAGTTTGAAAAATTGTGAGTTAGTTGGAGTGTTTCCTGAAGGACGACTTAATAAAAATGCAAAGAATGAAATTTTACCATTTAAAATTGGTGCAGTGAAAATGGCGAAAGAAACAAGTTGCCCTATAATTCCGTTTACAATAAAAGGAAGATATATACCATTTGCCCGTTCAATAGAAATAGTTTTTGGAGAGCCTTATTATGTAAAGGAAAATAATCTTGAGGATGCAAATAAAATACTTGAAGGAAAGGTGTGCAGTCAATTCAATGGAAAAAAAAGAAAAGCTTTTTGATCATAAAAACCCTTTTTATGATTACATTAATCTACAAAGTGAATTTGGATTTGATATACCCGATATTTCAATGTTTGGAATGCTTAAAGTATCAGCCTTTAGTCATCCCGACGCAGTTGCAATAGACTATTTCGGCAAAAGAATCAACTATGAAAAAATGATAGAGGAAATAGAAAAGGTTTCCTGTGCATATTATAAAATCGGTATCAGAAAAGGGGATGTTGTAACTGTTCTCATGCCTAACACTCCTGAAGCAGTTATAAGTATTTATGCTATAAACAGGCTTGGTGCTGTTTCAAATATCATTCATCCGCTTTCGGCACAGGAGGAAATAAAGAATTATCTCGTTTCTTGTAAATCTAAATTTTTACTTTGCATAGAAAAATGTATCGATAAGATAAAATGTATAACAGAAGAAACTTATCTTGAAAAAATAATTATCGCTGATCCATCTTGCTCAATGCCGATGGCTTTAAAATTAGCATATAATCTGAAAAATAAATATACCTTACCCAAAAATGAAAAATATATATTATGGAGAAATTTTATAAATAATATAAAAGCTGAATCTCCTGAATATTTTCCAACCGGCAAAGAAAATGAAGAGGTTGCAATAATTTTGCACAGTGGCGGAACGACTGGAATACCAAAGGATATTATGCTTTCCAACAATAATTTTAACGCTTTTGGTATTCAGTCGGTTTTAACGCTTCGTGATGTAAGCGTAGGTGATAAAATCCTCGGCATATTACCGATTTTTCATGGCTTTGGTCTTGGGGTTTGTGTTCACGTCTGCTTTTGTTTTGGGGCGTGCTCTGTTCTTATACCTCAGTTTAATGCGAAAAAATTCGGTAGTATTTTAAAAAGATATAAACCCACAATGCTTTTTGGTGTGCCAACGCTTTACGAAGCGCTTATAAATACAAAGGGCATTGAAAATCTTGATTTTTCATTTCTAAAATATGCAGTAAGCGGTGGTGACAGTCTACCCGAAGACTTAGAAAGAAATGTAAATGATTTTTTTGGCTCTCATAATTCCCGGGTCAGAATTTGCGAGGGATACGGAATGACCGAAGGATTAGCTGCATTGAGCTTGTCTGTTAATGATGGATATAAATCAGGAACAATAGGAAAAGCTCTTATAGGTAACAAAATGTGTATCGTTGAACCCGGTACAACCAATGTTTTGGGGGTAAATCAAGAGGGGGAGCTATGTGTTTGCGGTCCAACAGTTATGATAGGCTATAGGAATAATGAAGATGAAACAGAGAAAACCTTGAAAAAGCATTCTGATGGAAGAGTGTGGCTTCATACGGGTGATATGGCAACAATTGATGAAAATGGAATAGTGACGTATAAATTTCGCATAAAACGTATGATTATTTCTTCAGGTTACAATGTTTATCCGATTTACATTGAAAAAACTATCGAGGAATTGCCTGAGGTTTCAAAATGTGTTGCTGTGTCAATGCCCCACCCATATAAAAAAGAGGTGGCAAAAGTATATATAATTCTTGAAAAAGGCTATCTTGCAGATTCATTCACCCTTGATAAAATAAAAAGATACTGTAAGAAAAAATTAGCTTCTTACAGCGTGCCTTATGAATATGAATTTATTAAAGAGTTTTCAAAAACACCATATGGAAAAATAGATTATGTAAAGCTACAGAACAAAGCATAAAAATACATCCCGACATATTTTCTTGAAATATGTCGGGATGTGAATTTTTTAAAGCTTTTCGCAGATTGCCTTTGTATCTCTTGCGATTGCAAGCTCTTCGTTTGTGGGAACAACGAATGCTTTAACAGGGCAACCGGGAAGAGTAAGCTCGATTTCTTCACCGCGAACTTCATTAGCTTTTTCGTCAAGCTTAATGCCGAGGTATGAGAGATTATTAAGAACATCTTCTCTGAGGTCGATGCAGTTTTCACCGATACCGCCTGTGAATGCGATAACATCAACACCGTCCATAGCAGCAATGTAAGAACCGATGCATTTACGGATCTGATACCACTGCATATCGCGAGCAAGCTTAGCTCTCTTGTTGCCTTCCTGTGCAGCAGCTTTAACAGCTCTGTCATCAGAATGAACGCCTGAAATACCGAGAACACCGCTCTTTTTGTTCATAATTGTATCCATTTCCTTGGGGGAAAGGTTGTGCTTATCCATAATATATGTAACAACAGAGGGGTCGATAGCACCGCAACGAGTACCCATAACAAAGCCATCAAGGGGAGTAAGACCCATGCTTGTGTCAAGAACCTTGCCGTCTTTGATAGCAGTAATTGAGCAACCGTTACCAAGGTGACATGTGATAAGCTTGATATCTTTAAGGTCTTTGCCTACGATTTCAGCAGTTCTGTAAGCAACGAAACGGTGAGAAGTACCGTGAGCACCGTAACGGCGGATGTGGTCTTCTTCATAGTATTCGTAAGGAATACCGAACATATAAGATGTTTCGGGCATTGTGCTGTGGAAGGCGTTATCAAAAACTGCAACCTGAGGAACGCTTGCACCAAAAACTTCGTTACAGCATTCAATACCAACAACGTGAGCAGGGTTGTGAAGCGGAGCGAGAACGCTGAGCTCGTCAATTGCTTTAAGAACGCTGTCGTCAATAAGAACGCTTTCTGTGAAACGGTCGCCACCCTGAACAACTCTGTGACCGATAGCGCCGATTTCCTCAAGAGAGTCGATAACCTTGCAGTCGCCTGATGTAAGAGCATCCTTAACAATGTTGAATGCAACCTTATGGTCGGGAATATCAACATATTCATCAAAGCTTCTGCCATCGAAAGTTGAACCTTTTGTGTGGCTCATATCTGTTGCAATTGATTCGCAGATACCTTTTGCGAGAACTTTTTCGCCTTCCATATCAAAAAGCTGATATTTAAGAGAAGAGCTACCGCAGTTAATTACGAGAATTTTCATCATAAACCTCCATTAAAAGTGTGTAATTTTCTTTTTTGGAAAATTAAATATAATAATATTGTGTAAAATATTTACCAAGTAATAATTATACCACTATTTTAAGGTTTTTCAATAGTAAACCTGAACAAAAAGAGGTGATTTTTTGAATTGCGGTATTGTAGCAGAGTTTAATCCTTTCCATAATGGTCATAAATACCTGATTGATGCTATAAAAAACAAAGGTGAAAATACAGTAACTGTTGTTATGAGCGAAAGCTTTGTTCAAAGGGGCGAGTGTGCTTGTGTATCACCTTATGCAAGAACCAAAATGGCTCTCAATTGCGGTGTGGATTTAGTGCTGTCTCTTCCTGTGCCATATGCAACCGCAAGTGCGGAACGTTTTGCTTGGGGAGGTCTTTCTGTCCTTGGTGGTTTGGGGTGCGTTGATGCTCTCGCTTTCGGAGCGGAGTGCGACAATGCCGAACTTCTCAAAAAATGTGCCGATGTTTTAGTAAGTGACGAGCTTTCGGGGGCACTTGAAAAATATCTTGACCAAGGCATTTCTTTTCCATCTGCAAGGCAGAAGGCGGTTGAAGAGATAAGCGGAAAGGAAATTGCAGAAATAATTTCTTCGCCTAATAATATTTTGGGTGTTGAGTATATAAAGGCAATAAATAAGCTCGGATTGAATATGGAGATTAATCCCGTTACCCGAAAGGGTGTTGCTCACGATAGTGAAGAGGCAAATGGCGATTTTTGTTCTGCATCGGCTATTCGTGAAATGCTGGAGAATAAAAAATCCTTCCAAGGCTTTTTGCCTGAAAAATGCCTGAAGATATTGAGTGAAGAAATTGAAAATCAGAAAGCACCTGCAAGCCTTGATAAGCTTGAAGCTGCAATTCTTTATAAGCTTCGTTCAATGAGCGTTGAGGATTTCAGAGAGCTACCCGATGTAAGCGAGGGTCTTGAATACAGGCTTTCTGATGCTGTGAAATCTTCTGTTTATCTTGATGAAATACTTGAAAAAGTTAAAACAAAGAGATATACTCATTCAAGAATAAGAAGAATTGTTATTTGCGCATTTTTAGGTATAAAAAAAGAGGATGTACAAGCACCTGTTCCTTTTATCAGGGTACTTGGATTTAATGAAAAGGGTGCAAAAATTCTCAAAAAAGCAAAAGAAGCTGCAAAGCTTCCCATAGTAACAAAATCTTCAGAAATCAACGCTTTAGGTGATGAGGCAAAAAGAGCTTTTGAGCTGGAATGCTTTGCTCGTGATATGTTTTCCTTGGCTCTACCTTTAAGAGATGAGTTTGGTAAGGAAATGACAGATAAATTAATAGTTTTATAAGGTGAAATAATGGATTTAATTGTAATCGGCGGAGGTGCCGCAGGTCTTATGGCGGCAGGAACAGCCGCTAAAAGAGGGCTTAAGGTTACTCTTATTGAGCGTAACGAAAAGCTTGCAAGAAAAGTCGGTATAACAGGAAAGGGTAGATGTAATGTAACAAACTCTTGCCCTCTTCTTAACGAGTTGATAAGTAATGTGCCCGTAAACGGCAGATTTTTATATGGCGCATTTTCAAGATTTTCAACTGACGATACTATCGAGTTTTTCGAGGATTTGGGTGTACCCCTTAAAATTGAAAGAGGAAACCGGGTTTTCCCCGTTTCCGATAAAGCACTTGATATTGTTGATGCTTTGAATAAATATATAACCATCAATGGTGTTAAGCGTAAAACAGGCAGAGTTACCGAGCTTATTATTGAGGATGGTGCAGTCAAGGGGTGCAGAACCGATGACGGCAGAGAGTTTTTTGCTGATAATGTGCTTATTGCAACGGGCGGTAAGTCTTACCCTGCAACAGGCTCAACAGGTGACGGCTACACTCTTGCAAAGCAGGCAGGACATACAATAACCGACTTGAAGCCCTCTCTTGTGCCTCTCGAATGTCACGAGGGCTGGTGCTCTGAGGCAATGGGGCTTTCGCTTCGTAATGTAGAAATAAGAGTTGTAGATAATAAAACTTATAAAGAGGTTTATAAGGATTTCGGTGAAATGCTCTTTACTCATTTTGGTGTTTCAGGTCCTATGATTCTTTCCGCATCCTCTCATATGAGAAATATGGAAAAGGGTAGATATACAATTCATATTGACTTTAAGCCTGCTCTTACATATGAGCAGTTAGATAAGCGCATTCAAAGAGATTTGCTTGAATGTTCCAATAAGAATTTGTATAATACTCTTGCACTTATGCTACCAAGAAAAATGATTCCCATTGTTGTTAAGCTTTCGGGTCTTAACGGCAATATAAAATCAAATCAGGTCACAAAGGAAATGCGCGCTCAGTTGGTGGATCTGTTAAAAGACATCCGCCTGACAGTTACAGATTTTCGCCCCATTGATGAGGCAATCATCACCTCGGGCGGTGTAAGTGTTTCTGAAATTGACCCTAAAACTATGAAAAGTAAAATAATAGAAGGGCTTTACTTTGCAGGTGAAGTAATCGATGTTGATGCCTATACAGGCGGATTTAACTTGCAAATAGCTTTTTCAACAGGAAACCTTGCAGGAAACTCTGTTTCCCAATGAGGAGTGTGGAGTGAGGAGTGAGGAGTGTCGGGACCTGCGGTCGGCATTGTAAACTTCGGAAACGTAAGGCATTCCTAACGTAGAAAAGTTATTAAAAGAGGTTGCATTATGGCATCAATAGTTTATGATAAAAGTAAGGTTTTTGCGCTAAGGATAGTAAAATTATATAAATATTTGATTTCTCAACACAAAGAACCTGTTATTTCAAAGAAATTGTTACGTTGCGGAACAAGCATCGGTGCTAATATAACCGAAGCTGAATATGCAATAAGCAAAAAAGAATTTGTAATGAAAATGTATATAGCGCTTAAGGAGTGCGGAGAAACTCTTTATTGGCTTGATTTATTGTTTGATAGTGAATACATAACAGAAAAACAATATCAATCAATAAAAAGCGATTGTGAGGAATTAATGAGAATGTTATCTTCTATAACTAAAACAACCCGTGAACGATTAGATAAGTCTAAAAAAGTAAGCTTTTGAACTGTTTCATTGGTTACATAGAATGAATCCAGGAGAATGGGTAGGTATCAGAAATAAACTGATATAATAGCGTCGCAGACCCGACACTCCTCACTCCTAACTCTACAAATATTTACAAAATATTCTTGGTTAGCGAGTAAATAAAATAAGGACAAAGAGTAGGTATCAGAATAAACTGATATAATAGCGTCGCAGACCCGACACTCCTCACTCCTAACTCCTCACTCCTAACTAAAAAATTTCACAAAGGAGAATTTAGTATGATAGTAAACATCGCAATTGACGGTCCTGCAGGTGCAGGCAAAAGCACAATAGCAAAAACTGCATCAAAGGAATTAGGCTTTATTTATGTTGATACAGGTGCTCTTTACAGAACAGTCGGTCTTAATGCATTAAGACTTGGTAAAGATACAAAAAGCGCAGAAGAGGTTGTACCTACATTGGAAGGTCTTGATGTTTCACTTCGCTTTGTTAATGGTGAGCAGAGGGTTTTCCTTGGTGAAGAGGATGTTTCAACTGCTATAAGACAAAATGAAGTATCAATGGCAGCATCAAATGTTTCTGCAATCCCTAAGGTAAGAGAATTCCTTTTTGATTTGCAGAGAGATATAGCGAAGAAAAATAACTGTATTATGGATGGTAGAGATATCGGTACGGTTGTTCTTCCTGATGCAAAAATTAAGATTTATCTTACTGTATCTGCAGAGGCTCGCGCAGACAGACGCTTTAAGGAGCTTACCGAAAAGGGTCAGGTTGTTGAATATGAGAATATTCTAAAAGAAATTAAAGAACGTGATTTCCAGGATATGAACAGAGAAATAGCACCGTTAAAACAGGCAGAGGATGCAGTTCTTGTTGACACAACAGAGCTTAATCTTTCCGAATCAATTGAATATATGATTAAGGTCATAAAGGAGAGACTTTAATGTCTGAAATTACATTAGCTAAAAAAGCAGGTTTTTGTTTCGGTGTAGATAGAGCAATAAAACTAATTGAAAAGCTTGTAGGCGAAGGAAAAAAGGTTGCAACTCTGGGACCTATAATTCATAATCAGCAGGTTATTGAAGATTTAGAGCGCAGAGGTGTAGTGGTTGTTGATAATGTTGCTGATGTTCCCGCTGAAACAGTTCTTGTTTTGAGAACTCACGGAGTTACAAAAGAAGTTTTAGAGAAAGCGGAAAAAAGCGGTTGTGAATTTATTGATGCCGCTTGTCCCTTTGTAAAAAAAATCCATAAGATTATTTTGGAGAATTCAGCAGACGATGTTATAACTTTAATTGCAGGTGATGAAAATCATCCTGAGGTAAAGGGTATAAAAAGCTATGCAAAGGGTGAGTCTTTTGTAATAAATTCTGCGGAAAAACTCGAAGAATTGTTCAAAAATCGTCCCGATTTGTTAGAAAAACCCCTGATTTTTGTCTCTCAAACAACTTTTAGCATAAAAGAATGGGAAAAAAGTGTAAAAAAAATCAAAATTCTATGTACAAATCCGAAAATATTTGATACAATATGCAGTGCGACCGAAGAAAGACAAAATGAAGCGGCAGAGCTTTCAAGGGTTTCTGATGCAATGGTTATCGTTGGTGGGCGTCATAGCTCCAATACGCGAAAACTTCTCGGAGTCTGCGAAAAAAACTGTCCGTCTTTTCTTATTGAAACTGCTGACGAGCTTAATGGTATCACTCTTGGCGGATTTAATTCTATCGGTCTCACTGCGGGTGCATCTACTCCCGCCGGTATTATAAAGGAGGTACTTGAAACCATGTCCGAAATTGTCAAAGACACAACTATGATTGAGGAGGAAAAAGTGCTGGACTCTGCAGCAGCTGAAGATTTTG
>JAZUOL010000003.1:0-47607 GCA_045604605.1 Acutalibacteraceae bacterium
GGCAGAAGGACTCGAACCCTCAAGGACGGTTTTGGAGACCGGAATGTTACCATTACATTATGCCCCTATATTAACTTAAAAATATGGTGGACCAACAGGGACTCGAACCCCGGACCAACCGGTTATGAGCCGGTTGCTCTAACCAACTGAGCTATTGGTCCTTATTTGCAACAGATAGAATTATATTAAATTAACATCATTTTGTCAAGAGTTTTTAAGCAAAAGTTTAAATTTTTTCTTATATGTATCGGGAGTCCTTTTGGACTCCCCTTTTTATCAGTCATTGCAAGAAGCATAGCATCTTGCAAGGCAGATAACGGAAGTAATCAATAAAACAAAGAAGAAAAAGAAAGCGCCATAAAGAATGGCACCGATTATGCTAATACCCCCAAAATCAACAGCAAGAAGAACTAAAGCACTTAAAATTGCGCCCAATGCACCAAACTGCAAGGATGACAAAGCTCGGCAAATGCACCCTCTTTCTTTTCTCTCCTCATCTGTGAAAGCCGCAACCCCGAAAGTTATAATCAGAAGACCAACGGCAATTCCGAAGCCAATCCATAAAAAAAGGGGTAAAACAGTAATTGTGCCTGTAATGTTGAGAACAAGCGTAACAATACCCGCAATAAGACTTACAATAAGCCCTGAAACAGTGCAACCAATTCTGCAATTGCAATTGAAAAAACCCATAATATCACCTCCGCTAACAGTATATGTCAAAGCTGCTGCGGAGGTTAAAAACAAGGATTGTAAGCTTTTACACTTACAATCCTATTTTTCTATTCTATAACAAGATATTCACAAACTTCTAACGTTACTGTTCCGCTGATGTTTTTGCCGTTGATAACATCTTTATATTCTTTTTCAAGAACAATTTTCTTTTCAGTATCGGCAAAGTTCATAATAAAAATTGTGTTACCGCGTTTTCTTATGCTTATACCCTCTTCTGCTTTAATATCGGTATCGGGTGCGATGTTATGTTCTTTTATGAGATTATTGCAGAAATCCTCGAAGAAATCGCCTTTATTTGCAAATGCGGTGTAATAGGCTTTACCCTTGCCGTAGGTATTTTCAGTTACTGCAGGAGTTTCAGCATAGAAATCTGCCTTATATGTTGCCAACATATAAGCACCTTTAGAATGAAGAATATCGCAGAAATTGATTGCGTCATATTCTTTACCGTTATATTCAACAACATTCTTCATACCTTCGGGTAAGGAATCGGTTTCCTCAACCCAGATGCCGAAAACATCTTTAAGCTCGTTAGCCGGGAAACCACCAAGGAAGCAAAGGTCGTCCTTATCAACAATTCCTGAAAGATAGGTTGCAACGAATTTACCACCGTTTTTAACATAGCTTTCAATACGGCTAATTGTACCCTCTTTAAGCATATAAAGGAAGGGAGCAATAACAAGGTCATATTTGCTGTAATCGTCATCCATAGCGATTATATCAACAGAAATACCCTTTTTCCAGAAAGGTGCATACCATTTGGTACATTCGTGGTAATAATCTCTTTTAAGATTATTATAACCGCAAAAGGATTTTACTGCCCATCCGTTTTCCCAATCGCAGATAATTGCAACCTTGGAATCACAATGCTCGCCAACAACATCAGAAAGCTTTTCAAGGTTTCCGCCTAAAGTTGAAACCTCTTTAAAAACTCTTGTGTTTTCGTGACCACAATGGTCAACAACTGCACCGTGGAATTTTTCGTGACCGCCTCTGCTCTTACGCCATTGGAAATACTGAACACTGTCAGCTCCGTGAGCCACTGCCTGAATAGCGGAAAGAGCCTGTCTGTTAGGCATAGGAAGCTTGTTTACATCGTGCCAGTTAACAAGTGAGGGTGTGCTTTCCATCATAAAGAAGGGCTTACCACCGCCCATTGTTCTGAATGCGTCGTGAACAAATGCGGTATCAAGGGCTTCGTTAATATTATTCCCCTTGTCCCATGCAGGATAGTTATCCCAGGAAACTAAATCAAGCTTTTTAGCAAATGCCTGATAATCAATTCCGTCATACATCTTCATAAAGTTTGTTGTGATGGGAATATTGGGTGTGATTTCACGAAGAGGTGCAATTTCATTTTCAAAGAATGAAATATGACTTTCGGAAACGAAGCGCTTCCAGGCAAGCTTCATTGCGCTTACGTGGTTTTCACCTCTGAATTTTGGTGAATTAATCTGACTCCAATCTGTTACCTGATGGCTCCAGAAGCCATTCCACCATTTAAAATTGAGTTCATCAAGGCTATTGTGATATTCCTTTTTAAGCCATTCTCTGAAGGCCTCCTGGCAAAGCTCACAATGACATTCACCGCAATATTCATTGGAAATATGCCACATTTTAACCGCAGGGTGGTCTTTATATCTCTCTGCAAGCAAGCGGTTAATATTACGCACTTTTTCACGATAAACAGGAGAGGTTAAGCAATGATTATGACGAACACCGTATTCATTACGGATACCGCTCTCCTCTACCCTTAAAACCTCGGGGTATTTCTGTGCCAACCAATTGGGACGAGCTCCTGAGGGAGTTGCAAGAATAACATCCTTACCGTTTTTATGGAGCATATCAAGGAGATTATCCATCCATTCAAAGTTATATACACCCTCTTCAGGCTCTAACATACCCCAAGCAAAAATGCCAACGGTTGCGCTGTTAACATGGGCTAAATTCATAAGGCGCATATCTTCATCCCATATTTCAGGTGTATCAATCCACTGGTCAGGGTTATAATCCCCGCCATGAATAATATGGTCAAATATTGATTCTTTCATAGTACCACCAAATCAAACAAGCTTCATAAACATATCAAGTATTCTCTTAGCGCAAAGCTCAAGGTCTGCTCTTGTTAAATCGCCCTTATCGAATGCAGCCTTAAGGTCTTCAGGGTAACCGCAATGCATTTTCATATCGTTGCCTGCTTTAACCTCTTTAACGGGGTCATTTTTTACGCCCCAGTCAGTAACTACCATACCCTTGAAGCCCCATTCATCACGGAGAATGCCTGTGAGAAGCTCATAGCTTTCAGAGGTATGCTGACCGTTAATAAGGTTATAAGAGCTCATAATTGTCCAAGGGTCGCCCTCTTTAACGGCAATTTCAAAGCCTTTAAGGTAGATTTCACGAAGAGCTCTTTCAGAAAGTCTTGAATCACTTGCAAAACGGTTTGCTTCCTTATTGTTGCAAGCAAAATGCTTAATTGAAACTGCAACCTTCTGTGACTGAACACCTCTTGTTACAGCAGATGCAAACTTACCTGCAATTAAGGGGTCTTCAGAATAATATTCAAAGTTTCTGCCACACAATGGGTCGCGGTGAATGTTAAGAGCAGGAGAAAGCCAAACACCAAGGTTGTTTTCGCGGATTTCTGCACCACCGCCAACGCCAACTTCAAATGCTAATTCGGGATTCCAGGAGCAAGCAAGAAGAGTTGCACAGGGCCAGGCAGTTGTAGGAATACCTGTTTCTGTATTAAGTCTTAAGCCTGCAGGACCGTCTGCAGTAGGTACTGCAGGAACAGAAAGCCTTTCAACACCACCGAAGCAACCTGTGTTACAAACGCCTGTTGGTCCATGACCACCTACAAAGTCCATAAGCTCTGCATCTGTGAACTGCTTAACAAATTCATCAAGGGTGATTTCTTCCCCTACTTTATCAAAGGGAACAACTGTTTCGGGAGCTTTTGCATCTGTTGGCTCATTGATGCCGTAAAGATAAGTTTCTTCACCCTGGGGAAGCTCTTCATAAGTTCCGTCAGCTAACATTCTCTTAGCAAGCTTAAAGGGCTTGCACCAATCAGAAAGCTGTTCTACAACAGTATTTTCACTAACGATATATTCGTAATCAAGCTTCTCAGCATCTCTTACGGATGTGCCAAGGTAGAAATTATATGTACCCTCTTCAAGCACGTATGCGGATTTCTGCACCTTGCCCAAATCATCAAAGCTTGCCATATCGTTGATATTAAAGCTCATAACAAGAGTTTCTGCTTCATTTGGGGCAAGGAGTTTTGTTTTCTTGAATGCACAAAGCTCTCTTGATGGTTTACCGAGTAAGCCCTGGGGTGCGCTGTAATAAAGCTGAACAACCTCTTTACCTGCCACATCGCCGATGTTCTTAACATTAACAATTGCAACAATATTGCCGTCACTTTCGCAACAAACCTTACTGCTCAATTCAAATTTTGCATAGGAAAGACCGAAACCGAAGGGATAACGGACATATTCTTTTGCACCGGGAATTGTTTCAAAATATCTGTAACCCACATAAATATCATCGGAATAATCAACATGGTCGAAGCATTCCCAGAAATCCTCTTTACAAGGGTAGCAATCGTAGGATTTGGCAATAGTATCAACCATTTTACCTGAGGGGTTCACATCACCGCAAAGAAGGTCTGCAATAGCTAAACCACCTTCCATACCGCCTTGCCAACCAAAGAGAATACCCTGTACCTTTTCATTTTCAGCAAAATATTCACAGTCAATTGTTGCACCTGAGTTGATTATAATAACAACCTTTTTGAAAAGCTTTGTTAATTTATCAAGAAGGTTTTTTTCCAAATCGGAAAGGTAATAGTCATTACCCTGAGGACGTCTGTCAACACCTTCTGCAGAGAAACGGCTGATTGTAAAAATTGCTGTGTCTGCCCATTCTGCAGAAGCTTCGATAAGCGTTTCGGGAACCTCTGCTTCCACTACGTGCATAGCCGCAAAGGTATCATAGGTCATATCGTCACGCTCGGTGCAGAATTCCATATTATTAACAATATCCCAACGGGCGTTAATCTGCTCTTCTGTGAGAACATTAACGCTTTCTTTTTTTACATATTCCTTATAGAAGTCAATAAGGGGCATATAAACAGAAACCTTCTCTTCCTTTTCTTTCTGCTCAAAGCCTTCATAGATATTTCTGATATAGGGACAGTTAACATCACCGCTACCACCACCGCCTTTGATATATTCAATTGTTGCTTTGCCGAAAAGGGCGATTTTCTCGCCTTTTTTAAGGGGCAAGGCATTATTTTCATTTTTAAGAAGAACCATACCCTCTGTTGCAGCTTTGCGAGAGAGGTCAATGTGCTTTTTAGAAGCAGTAACACATCTGCCCTCCTCACCTAAAGGTAAACAGGGTTGGTATCTGAATCGAGCATATTTGTCCATAATTTTTCCGTCCAATCTTAGATAGATTTTTACTATAACAATTATATTACATTTGTAAAAACAGTCAAGATTTATTGAAAACATATTTTATTTATGATACTATTTCATTAATAAAATTTTTTGTGGGTGAATAAATGAAAGCAAAACAACAATTAAGCGACTATGACCGTCGTCAGATTAAACTCAGGGATATAAAATTAGTTATCAGTATTGCTACTGCGCTGATTTTATATTTTTTAGGTATGTTATCGCAAATAACCTTAACAGAAAACCAAGAAGCACTTTTTGCAATTATATTCTTCTTTGCTGTGTTATTTCCTGCTTTGCTTCTTTGCATTAATATAATTTATGGAAAGCTTTTCAAGAAGCATTTGGAGAAAAAGCCCGTTACATATCTTCAGAATTTATATTTGAAACACAGAGAGCAATCCAGAACAGCTGCAAAAAAGAAGCTTAAAACTCTAAAATTAATAAAATTCATAAATTTCGTTTATGGATTATTACTTTTAGTTTGCGGCTGCTATATTGCCTATATTCTACCATACTTCATTCAAGAAATTTCAACAGCATTCCCTCTTTTAACACTTTCCTCAATTTATATTGCAGCATTTTTTACAAGACTTTATCTACCTGACAAAAAGAGCTATTTTAGGTATGATAAAACCTATGTTGATGAAAAAGATTTCCCTGAGCTCTATTCATTAGCAAAAAAAGCTGCCAATGCTCTTGGTATAAACAATGATATTAAAATATCATTGTTACCTGAATGCAATTCGGGTATTGCAAAAATCGGCAATACATATTCCGTTCAGATTGGTGTAATCCTTTTGGATATTATAAACGATGATGAACTTTATAATGTTCTTTTGCACGAATTTTCACACGCAGCCAACCAGGCCTTTTACTCAAATAAATTAGCGCATTATAACAATTGGCTAGATGAAAACAACCGGTTATTAATCGGTTTCCCATTTTCAAGCCATTTCTTTAAAGGTTTGGATATTGCTTTTGCTTTCAATTATGATATTTATTCATATACAATTTCAGTTTGGTTTGAAACCGAAGCGGATAAATCCATGGCGAAATTCAGCACCCCTGAAGTTGCTGCATCGGTTCTTTTGAAGCTGAAATACTATGAGCTTTATGACTGGCAATGCGAGGCTTATGACTTTGAACCATACTATTTACCCGAGAAGCAAAACGAAAAGCCAATAACTCGAACAATTAATCAATATAAAGAGTTTGAAAAGAAATATTCTTCATTATGGAATGAATGTGCAGAGAAAGAAATCTTATCAAGAAGTGCATCCCACCCCACTCTTAAAATGAGATTTGAAACAATCGGAGCAACTGAATTCAGAACAATTGATTCAAAAAAGAGTGATACTCTTGAAAAAGAATCAAAGAAAGCAGTTGAGTTTGTTGAAAAGCTCCTGATTGAGCAACGCGCAGATGAATACGATGATTTACGAAATTCCAATTATATTGAACCGCTGAAAACTATTAAAAAATGGGAAGAAAACGGAAAAGAGATAATTCCTGAAACTTATCACGAAATAATAAACTCATTAAGATTTATCGGCAGAAACGAAGAAGCGATAGAGCTTTGTGACAAGGTTATAGATGAATTAGATGCTGTTGGGGCTTGCTACGCAACATATATAAAAGCAATTTTTCTTATGCGACGTTTTGACGAAAGCGGTATTGATTTAATGTATTCTGTCATTAACAATTACAGCAATTATATTGATGATGGTCTTTCGGTTATCGGGTATTTCTGTTGCATCACAGGTAACCAAGAAAAACTTGATAAATACCGAACAAATGCTGTTGAATTAGCACAACTCCAAAAAGACGAATACAGTCAATTATCCGTTTTAAATAAAGGTGACAAGCTTTCTTCAGAAAACCTTCCCAAAGAACTTTTAACATCAATTCTTAACTACATTCATAATGTTAGCGATGATACAATTGATAACATTTATTTAGTCAGAAAAACAATTTCTGAAAACCTTTTTACAAGTGCGTTTATTATAAAATTCAACAAAGATGTTGAAACACAAGTAAAATATGAGGTATTTGATAAGATTTTCAATCATCTTGACACTTGCAGCGACTGGCAATTCTCTTTGTTTGATTATGTTGATGTATCTAAAGTGAAACCCGAAAAAATTGAAAACAGCTGTGTTTACAGCAAACAATAATATTTAACCTATACTCCCCACAAAGTAAAATGCTATGTGAGGAGTACATTTTTATATTGACAAATTACAAATCTTTTGATATTTTATACATAGAAACTCTATGTATCGTAATTCTATGTATCGGAGGAGTTATTATGAATATAAAAAAAGAACTTACAAAAGGCAGCAGTGCGTTGCTTGTTTTATCGGTTTTAGAAAACGAAGAAATGTACGGCTATCAGATTATCAAAGAAATCGAAAAAAGAAGCGAGGATGTTTTTTCTTTCAAAGAGGGCACCCTCTACCCTATTCTTCACGCTTTTGAAAAAGACAACTATGTTGAATCCTATTGGCAAGAAAGCAATCAAGGAAGAAAGAGAAAATATTACAGAATTACTGATAAAGGCAGAAAAGTTCTTGTTAAATCAAAGGAAGAATGGGATGCTTATTCAACCGCTGTAAAGAAAGTTATTAAACCCCAGACCTCACCTGTTACTGCTTGATTTGAGGTGGTTTTATGGAAGAAAGAATTTCGGAATTTATTGCTAACTACATACCCAAACGCATAACCAAAGAAACAAGATATAAACTTCAATATGAGCTTGAAAGCCATATTTATGACAGAATTGATTATTACACAGAAATTGGTTACACCGAAGAAGGAAGCCTTGAAAAAGCACTGAATGATTTTGGTGATGACAAGGAAACTAAAGAGCAGATAAAAAAGAATTTAGAAAATATACATATCCCCTGGTCTCTTGCAAATTTTTTTGCTAAATCCATACCGATAAGCATTGCAATAATTCTTATTGGTGGAACATTGTTACATATTTTCTTGTTTGAATTTGAAACCATAATAAATATGATAATAATTCCACTAATAATATGGTTAGTAATAATTGCTCTTAAAAGAGTTAAAAGAATTCATCATATAGTTAAATCCATAATCGCCATAATTCTGGTTGTTCCATATTTTATGGGTTTATTTTGGGCTTATTTTTTATGGACTCCAACCTTTCAATTAAAATTAGACAATGAAGAGGTCATAAATTTTTATAGTAAATTTTACAAAAGTGCAGATTTAAAAGGTTATACCCTCTCACCAAGTGACATAGGTGAACCGCTTGATGCGGATTTTTTTGAAATGGGTGAAGACACAGCTTTCGGAAACGACCAGCGTTCAACCTTTATTTTTGAATACTCACCAACAGATTATAAAAAAATCAAAGAAGCTCATAATAAATATATAGAACCATTTCCAGGCTATAGCTGTGAGTATCCCTTATTCGGATTCAACTTCACTAACGCAGGAGAAATTTATGACCCTGAGGGTGTAAATGACAACTGTTATTTAATTGGCTCTAACGATGAAACACATGAAATTGCAATAATTGTGTCAACATACACTATACCAACCTTTGATGAATATTATATTAAAGAAATATGTGGTTGGCAATATTTTTACTTTTTAACAAAATTTTGATACACAAAAACAACTGACTGTAATTTCCGTACAGTCAGTTAGTTTTTATACTTCTTTCCTCATCCAGGCGTGAGGTTTATTTTGCTCGTAATCTATTTCACCTTGTTGGGTGAAGCCACATTTTTCATAAAAGGGCTTTGCGTGGTATTGAGAGTGGAGAATTATTGCTTTTCCACCCTTTTCTTTCACGATTTCTTCTGTGCTTTTAAGCATTTCTCTGCCGAGAGATTTCCCTCTGTAATCCTTTAAAACACAAAGTCTGCCGAACATATAGGTTTCTTTGTCTTCTTTCAGATAAAACCTACAGGTTGCTATTGGCTTTTCATTTTCGTACATAACAAGGTGAGTTGAAATACTATCAAACTCATCAACCTCATCAACAAAGCCTTGCTCATCAACAAAAACAGTTATTCTCAAATCAAGAGCAGCTTTGGGTAATGAATTAAACACTTTAATTTCCATATTTTTTCCACCAATCCAATTAAATTATTGAATAAAAATTTCCTTTATGTTAAAATCAAATCATCTGAAATTGTGGGTGATATTTTGAAGATAATTGCAAGTGACTATGACGGAACACTTAACCACGGTGGAATTGACGAGAAAAAGAAAAATGCAATTTCCCGATGGAGAAAAGAAGGAAATATCTTTTCTGTTATCAGTGGCAGAGGTGTTCCCGACCTGATAAGAATATACAACAAAGATATTTTTGAATGTGACTATCTTGTTGCCTGCAACGGTGCAGTTATTATGAAAACCAATGGCGAAATAGTCTGTGAAGATAAAATTGATGTGACTGTTACAAAGCCTTTTCTTAAATTTCTTTTCAGCCAGGGTTGCAAATGGGGTTATGTTCAGACAAGCTTCCCCTGTCGTGTTTTTAACGACAATGATTTTGAAGATTATGACGAAGATGAATGCTTTGCGTTTAAAAATCTTCCTGAGTTTGAATTTGTATATCAGATTAATACTGCGCTTGAAACTTTTGAAGAAGCCGCAAGAGTAACTAAAGCCATAAAAGAAAATTTTGGTGATGTTCTTAATCCGTTACAGAACGGCACTTGCATAGATATTGTTTCAGTTAATATGGATAAGGCAAAAGGCTTATATAAGCTTATTGACCTTTTAGGTGCTACGTACAAAGATGTTATTACCGTTGGAGATAATGTTAATGATAAGGATATGATAAAAGAATTCCGCTCATACGCTATGGAAAATGCAGTTCCTTTAATAAAAGAATTAGCAGATTACGAAACAAGTGGAATTACTGAATTAATTGAAAGAGAGCTTAAAATTAAATATCAAACCATAAAATAGTCAAAAGCGAGCATTACGCAGAAGCCAAAAAGTAATGAATAGGTTGCTCCCCTTTCATTACCGTGAGCGTGGGTTTCAGGTATCATTTCATCGCTTATTACATAAAGCATTGTGCCTCCTGCAAAAGCAAGGGCAAATGGCAAAACAGTGGTTGAAATACTAACGGCAAAATAGCCTAAAAGAGTTCCTACAACCTCAACAACACCTGTCATAAGGGCAATTATAAAGGTTCTGCCACTGCTCATACCTGCGGCAAGCATTGGTGCAATAATTACCATACCTTCAGGTATATTCTGAAGAGCTATACCACCTGCAATTGTAAGGGCTTCTCCTGTATTACCCGTACCGAAGCCAACACCTGCGGCAATACCCTCGGGAAGATTATGAATTGCAATAGCAATAACAAATAAAAGAACTTTATTAAGCTGTTCAGTTTTATTCGGGTGACTCTCCTGGTCAGCACCTGTGAGTTTATGCAAATGAGGAACAAGCTTATCAATAAGATTAACGCAGAAAGCTCCGCAGAAAACACCTGTTACAGTTACAATAATTGAATACTTTCCACCGTATTCCAAGGATTCTAAAACAAGACCGAATACTGCTGCCGCAAGCATAACACCTGCCGCAAAGGAAAGAACAATATCATTGAATTTATGGCTTGTTTTTTTGAAAATAAAACCTAAAAGCGCACCGATTACTGTTGCACCACCTACACCCAGGGCAGTTAAAAGTACTACCTGCATAAATACACCTCACAAAATTCTTCTACACTTATTATATATAGTTTACTAAAAAATCGCAATATAAAATTAATTACAGGACGTGATAATTAATGAAATCAAAAGTATATTTTACAAAAGAAATAACCGATAAAAAGGTCTTAGAGCTTTATAAATTACTTGGCAAAGAGCTTAAAGGTAATGTGGCTGTTAAGGTTCATTCGGGAGAAAGAGGTAATCAGAACTTTTTGAAGCCGGATTTCTGGAAGCCTGTTATTGAGCATCTAAACGGAACAGTTGTTGAATGCAACACCGCCTACGAGGGTGCAAGAAACACAACCGAGCGTCACGAAAAGCTTATGGAAGAGCACGGCTGGACAAAGGAGTTTTCAGTTGATATTCTTGATGCAGAAGGTCCCGACCTTGTTCTGCCTATAAAGAATGGTAAAAACATCAAAGAAAACTTTGTTGGTAAAAATATCGAAAAATATGATTCAATGCTTGTACTCTCCCACTTCAAGGGTCATCCTATGGGTGGATATGGCGGAGCAATAAAACAGCTTTCAATCGGTATCGCCTCTTCTTACGGCAAAGGCTATATTCACGGAGTGGGAAATCCCGATAATTTCTGGACCTCTGACCATGACCAATTTTTAGAATCTATGGCTGAAGCGGCAGGCTCTGTTATTGATTATTTTAATGGTGAAATAGTTTATATAAATGTTATGAAGAATATGAGTGTTGACTGCGATTGCTGTGCAAAAGCAGAGGACCCTTGTATTGCTGATATTGGTATTCTTATTTCAACTGACCCCATAGCAATAGACCAGGCTTGCATTGACCTTGTTTACTCTTGCTCTGACCCGGGCAAACCACATTTGATTGAAAGAATTGAAAGCAGAAACGGAATTCACACCATCGAAAAAGCTGCAGAGCTTGGCTATGGCTCAAGAGATTATGATTTAATTGAGGTTTAATATGACATCACCGAACTACAAAAAAACACGATTTGCCTGTTATTTTTCATATCTTGCGATATCATCAGCATTCGTTTTACCGCCTATGCTGTTTGTTACATTTCACGATATGTATAACATTTCCTATACCCTTTTGGGTACATTGGTTTTAGTAAATTTCTGCACTCAGCTTACAATCGACTTAATTTTCACTTTTCTATCAAAGTATTTTAACATTAAGCTGACTATAAGAATAATGCCATTGATTACAAGTGTAGGTATGCTTTGTTACGCAGTTCTGCCAAATGTATTCCCTCAATTTGCCTATTTAGGATTAGTACTTGGCACAATAATTTTCTCTGTTTCCGCAGGTCTTGCAGAGGTTTTAATAAGCCCGTTGGTTGCAGCAATGCCCTCTGACAATCCCGAAAGAGATATGAGTAAGCTACACTCTTTATACGGTTGGGGTGTTGTTACAAATGTTATAATCGCATCTGTTTTCTTCCTTATTTTCGGAACAGAAAACTGGATGTACTTAACGCTCTTTTTAGCAGTTCTGCCTTTAATTGCTTCATTTTTGTTTTTTACCTCACCTTTTCCAAAAATGGACGTTTCATCCAATGAAAAAAGCGGTATTAAATGGGGAAAAGCAATTATTCTTTGTGCTGTTTGTATTTTTCTCGGAAGTGCCGCAGAAAACACAATGACTAACTGGATTTCAAGCTTTATGGAAAATGCTTTGCAGTTACCAAAAGCACTTGGTGATATTTTAGGTCTTGCGGTTTTTGCTCTTCTTCTTGCCCTCACGAGAAGCCTTTACGCAAAATTCACACCAAACATTTCAAAAACACTTTTAGTCGGTATGATTGGTGCTGCAGTTTGTTATTTAGCAATCGGTATTTCAGGCAATGTTATTATATCATTCTTTGCTTGTATTCTTGTGGGTATTTTCACTGCAATGCTCTGGCCCGGAACACTTATTTTAATGGAAGAAAAGGTACCCAACCCGGGTGTTGCCGCATTCGCTCTTATGGCGGCATCAGGCGATTTCGGAGCTTCAATAGCACCGCAGATGCTGGGAATTATTGTTGATAAGGTTTCCGCCAGTGCTTTTGCAGTTAATTTAAGTCAGACAACTTCAATGGCAACTGATGAAATCGGCTTAAAGGTTGGTATGTTAATAGCTTCTGTTTTCCCCATTTTAGGAATAGGTCTTTTAATTTACATAATAAAAACACTAAAGCCTATAAAAAAATAACAGAAAGGTTGTGTTTATATGGAAAAATATGATGTTTTAATTGTTGGTGCATCTACAACAGGATGTTGGTTTGCCGAAAAAATGGCAAAGCAAGGCTTTAAGGTTCTTGTAATTGAAAAGGAAAAGCCAGATAATGTTTCACGCTCATACGATATTTTCCATATGGGTGAAGGTGAAATGAAGCAATTTGACCTTGTAATCCCCGAAGAAGACAACCCCATTCGTGAATTCCGTTTTGAAAGCTCGGCTATGATTTCTCCCTACGGCAACCATAGTGTTAAAGGGGCTCCATCTCCCGTTATCGGTCTTCACAAGCACGATTATATTATGCTTATGGCAGACCTTGCAAAGGAGCAGGGCGCAGAAATTATTTATGGTGCATCATTTTCTGATTTTATTTATGATGAAAGAAATAAAATAATCGGTGCAAAATTCATAACAGAAGATGGTGAAAAGGAAGTATTTTCAAAAATTGTTGCAGACTGCTCAGGTATTCCATCTGTTGCAAGAACCAAGCTCCCCTCTTCTTCCGTTGTTGAGAATTTCAAGCTGACACCAAAAGACATTCTCTATGTTGTTCTTTACTATGTTACATATAATGATAAGTCAATCAATGCCCGTGACCTTGACGGATTTTATATGCAATATAAATCCTGGTCTGCACCTGCTGGAAAAGACTCTGATTCAATTTTAGGAATTGGCGGAAGCTATTCTTATGAATATGCCCAAGAGGTTTTCAACACACAGTTTATGAAGAATGCAAAGCATCCCGAATACACTGTCCAGAAGATTGAAAAAGGAAGAACACCTTACCACCGCTCTGTTTATTCCTTTGTTGATGATAGCTTTATTGTTATGGGTGATGCTGCTTGCCTTACCAAGCCCACCTGCGGTGAGGGTTGCACATCTTCACTTGTTCAGGGAGAAATTGCAGTTGATGTTATTTCAAAATTACTTAAAGAAGAAAAGCCACTTACAAAAGAAAATATGTGGTCAATTAACAAACGCTATATGAACGCACAAGGCAAGGATTTTGATTCAATGCGACCTCTTCTTATGGGCGTTGTTACCATTGATTTTGACGAGGCAGAATATTTATTTGCAAATGATGTTCTGTTCAGTAAAAAAATTCTCGGCGGAATGGATGAAGGTCTTAATTTAACGCTTAAAGATATTGCAGAAATTATTGGCGGTATCATTAAAGGAATTGCTAAAGGTAAAATCCGCGTTTTAACAGTTAGAAATCTTCTTAAAGGACTTAAACAATGCGGTGATGTTGGAAAGCTATACGACAACTACCCTGCTACCTTTGAAGGCTTTGAAAAATGGAAAAAGCAAGCAGATAGGCTTTGGAACAGTATCGGCTCCCTTGCCGACACCTGCGACCTTGAGATTTTGAAGAAATTGAATATAAAATAAAATGCCGACCGCAGGTCCCGAAATTTTCCACTTGCCATTTTCAACTTTCAACTTAAAACACCCAACAACTCAAGCGAGTTATTGGGTGTTTTCTCATTCTCTCACAACAACATTTTCATCACCAAAAATGTGTTTTAATTCATTTGTAAGGGGTTGGTTGATTGATGTCAGAAAATCCATTCCGAGAAAATCATATTTTTTTGTGTCCTCATAATATAGATAAACAGGAATCCTACCCTCAAAAATTGATATGAGATTTTTGAGTTTTTCTGTTTTTTCGGGATTTTTTGTTGGCATTTTTATAAAAATACCGCTTTTTTTCTTTTTATCTTGAGTGTTTTCGGTTTTTGGTGATTGAGTTGGTGTTGGTCTTGTCTGATTAAATTTATCTTTGGGGATTTCATCCACAGTTTTAGGTGCAACTGTAATTTTTTCCGCAAGAAGCTTAACCTCTTCATCCTTAACAGAAATTTTACCGTCAACAAGAATGATGCTACCAACGCTAAGAAGATTACCATACATTATGAAATTCTTAGGGAATACAATCATTTCAATATTACCGAATAAATCTTCAACACCGCAGAAAGCCATTATTTCATCTTTTTTTGTAACCTTCTTTTTAACAGATGTCACAACACCTAAAAACGAAACATTCAGATTATCAATATCGTTCTCTCTGCCTGTTTCAAGGCTTTCATAAAGATATGATGTTTTTGGTGAATTTAAGGCTTCGCTTACTGCTCTGTATTCTTCAAGAGGATGTCCTGTAAAATACATTCCTGAAACCTCTTTTTCAAAATAAAGAAGCTCATTTTTTGGTAATTCTTCACTTTTTGTAAAATCAGGTGCAGAGGAAAACTCTTCATCGCCACCGAAAGCAGAAAACATATCAAGCTGACCGCCCTCGTGCATACTGTTTTCCTTTGCTGCAGCAGTAATGGCAATATCAAGGTTTAAAAGCATTTCACGTCGGTTAAGGTCAAGCCCATCAAGAGCACCTGATTTTATAAGGCTTTCCAAGGCTCTGCGATTAAGCTCATTACCGCTTATTCTCTTGCAGAAGTCCCAGAAGGTTTTGAATTCACCATTTTCTTTTCTTTCCCTTTCGATTTTATCAATTAAGGCTCTGCCCAAGTTTTTTATACTCAAAAGGGAGAATACAATATCATTTCCAACAACAGAAAATCTGTTACCGCTTCTGTTCACGTGGGGTGATAAAACTTTTATATTAAGGCGCTTGCATTCTTCAATATAACCTATAGTTTTACTCTCATCACCTATAACGCTGGTGAGAATTGCCGCCATAAATTCTTTTGGATATTTGCATTTTAAATATGCAGTCTGGTATGCAATAAGACCATAAGCTGCAGTATGGCTTTTATTAAAGCCATAGGAAGCGAATGAAATCATATCTGAGAAAATTGCATCAGCAGTTTTTTCATCAATTCCCCTGCGAACTGCACCTTCAATAACAACGTTTCCGGTTTCATCAGTAAGACCATTAATAAAAATGTTACGCTCATTTTCCATAACATCTCGTTTTTTCTTGCTCATAGCACGGCGCACAACATCCGCACGACCATAAGAATAACCTGCAAGGGTTCTGAAAACCTGCATAACCTGTTCCTGATAAACCATACAACCATTTGTTTCATCAAGAATATCTTTTAAAAGAGGTGTTCTGTATTTAATGTTTTCAGGATGCTTTCTGTTTATAAGGTAGCTGTCAATAAAGAACATGGGACCCGGTCTGTAAAGAGCTATTGCAGCAGCAATATCTGAAAACCTTTCAGGGCGCATATTGACAATTAAATTGGTCATACCCGCAGATTCACATTGGAAAACACCGCTTGTGTTCCCTCTTGACATTTCACAGAAAACATCCTCACAGTCAAGGGGGATTTTTGTTATATCAAAATCAGGAGTATGCTTTTTAATATCATCAACAGCATCATTAATAACAGTAAGAGTACGAAGTCCCAAAAAGTCCATTTTGAGAAGACCTAACTGTTCAATTTCAGTCATTGTAAACTGCGTAACAGTCTGGTCGCCATTTTTCGCAAGAGGCACATAGGATGAAACCTCATCACGAGTTATAACAACACCTGCAGCATGGGTTGAAGCGTGGCGAGGCATACCCTCAACACGCATTGCATAATCAATTAATTTTTTGATATTGTCATCAGAATTATAAAGCGTTTTCAGTTCAGGATTTTTTTCAAGAGCGGTTTTAATATCGGGAAAATCCCTTGAAATCTGCTTTGCTACAATATCACCTGTGCTATAAGGTAAACCGAGAGCTCGTGCAACATCACGGACTGCCGCCTTTGCCTGCATTGTACCAAAGGTTACAATCTGAGCAACTCTGTCAGTACCGTATTTTCTTGTTACGTAATCTATTACTTCTCCCCTGCGCTCATAGCAGAAGTCGATATCAATATCAGGCATACTGACACGCTCAGGGTTTAAAAATCTTTCAAAAAGCAGCTTGTTCTGAATGGGGTCAATACCCGTTATACCGAGAGCATAAGCAGCCAAAGAACCTGCCGCAGAGCCTCGACCCGGACCAACGGGTATATTCTTACTTTTTGCAAATCTTATAAAATCGGCAACTATAAGGAAATAGTCATTGAAGCCCATTTCATCAATAACGGAAAGCTCGTAATCAAGTCTTTCTCTATAATTTTCGGAAATAACAGCCAATAAATTTTCAAGTCCTTTTATACATTCGCTTTTAAGATATGCTTTGTGGTCATCTGTGGGTATATCAAAAAGAGGAAGCTTTGTAACACCAAATTCAAAATTGAAATTGCAACGCTCTGCAATAATATTGGTATTTTCAACTGCTTCAGGATAAGCCTTGAAAGCATCAAGCATTTCATCGCCACTTTTAAGGTAGAATTCGTCACTTTGAAAATCAAGGGCATTATCTTCCCCCACAACCTTATTAGTCTGAACTGCAATAAGAACTCTCTGAACATCTGCATCTTCTTTTTTGCAATAATGGGTGTCATTTGTTGCAACCATAGGAATATTAAGCTCACGACTAATTGAAACAATACCGTCAAGAACCTCTTTTTCTTCAACCATTCCGTGATTCTGCACCTCAAGATAATAGTTACCATTCCCAAAAGTATCTCTGTACCAACGTGCAGTTTCTCTTGCATCGTCAAGGCTTCTGGAAAGAATTTTCTGCGCCACCTCTCCGAAAAGGCAACCTGAAAGCGCAATAAGTCCGTCACTGTATTTTTCAAGAATTTCCCTGTCAACTCTTGGTTTGGTATAAAAGCCATCAACCCAAGCAGATGATACAAGCTTTAAGAGATTCTGATAACCTGTTTCATTTTTGCAGAGCAATATGAGGTGATATCTATCACTATCAAGTCCATGAATCTTGTCAAATCTTGAACGAGGTGCAACATAAACCTCACAACCTATAATCGGTTTTATTCCCTGCGCTTTACATTCCTTATAAAAAGCAACTGCACCATACAGAACTCCGTGGTCGGTAATGGCAAGACTCTTCATTCCAAGATTTTTGGCAAGTGAAACTACCTCCCCGATGCGACATGCGCCATCGAGAAGGCTATATTCCGTATGAAGATGCAAATGAGTAAAATCAGTCATAATCACTTCTGGCCGTAGTAGGCATCCTTACCATGTTTACTGAAATAATGCTTATCTGAAAGGTAGCTATCAATTTCAGGAACTTGTCCCCCAATAATTTCTGTTTTCATCGCCATTTCTGCAACAATTTCAAGAACTGCTGCATTATGAACCGCATCAGAAGCGTTTTTACCAAATGCAAATGGTGCATGAGAACGAACAAGAACCGCAGGAGTTGAATCGGTATCAAGGTTATTCTCCTTAAAGTATTTAACAATAACCTTTCCTGTATTCAATTCATATTCGGTTTTAACCTCTTCCTCAGTAAGAGCAGGAGTGCAAGGAACTTCCGTATATGAAAAATCTGCGTGAGTTGTTCCGTAACGCGGAATAGATCTTCCTGCCTGCGCAAAAGCAGACGCATTAACTGAATGAGTATGAACAACTGCATTCAGGCCCGGAAACTCTTTATAGAGAAAATAATGAGTTGGTGTATCGGATGAAGGATTAAAATTCCCCTCAACAACAGAACCGTCCTCTAAAGAAACTATTACAATACTGTCGGCAGTTAATTTATCATAAGCAACGCCCGAAGGTTTAATAGCAAAAACCCCGTTTTCTCTGTCAACAGCAGAAACATTACCCCATGTAAATGGCGCAAGTCCGAGAACGTGTAATTCTTTGTTTGCTGAGCATACTTCCGATTTCAATTTTTCATACATTGTAATCACCATAAGTCCATTTTATATTTATTAAATTATATAACTTAGTAAACTGTTTTGTCAATCTTATATAATTTTACTTTTAGTAGTGACTTTTGTAAATATATGTGGTATAATGTTGTAATCATTACATAAAAAGGAGTGCTTTAAGTGAAAAAATACGCAAGATTTTTTTCCGTTATTACACTTATCATCACAATCACTTTAGTTTTCTCGGGCTGCGGCTTGATCGATTTTGCAAAATCGATTTTAGTAAAAGAGGAAACAACATCTCCCCCTCCCACCAGCTCTTTAGGTGAATTTGTTGACACAAACAATGCAACTCAAGCAATTGTTGTTACACCACCAGCTGATTTAACAATTGCTCCTCCCGCTACATATCCTTCAACAAACGCACCTGCAACAAATGCTACAACCGGAGCAAATGATACAACAACAGCTCCTGCAACGAGCACTGCCCCCTCTACTTCTACTGCTCCCTCTACAACTGTTGCACAAACAACACAAACAACAGAAGCTGTAACCACACCTTCAACTCAGACTCCCTCAACAACTATTCCTCCTATCACAAATGAAGATATTTCTGCTGAAGACATTGAAAAAATGCCTCTTCACCAGGTTCAGGATATGTTGTTTGCTACTAAAGACCCTAATACAGCAGGTCAGATTCTTAATGCCTGCGGTTTTGAATATGACGAAAAGCAAGGCATATACTATTCATCTGTCAATCCTTGGCAGAAAAACTTCGGTTTCAATATGATATATGATATGGCTGCACCTATGGCAGGTATGTATTACTCCACAGAAAGAATTTATTTCAACTATGATAATAAAGACTGGATGATACAGTTGTGGAAAGGTCAGTACGGAATTACTGCCGGAGCAGAAATCGGTATTTATAATAAAACTGATAAAATTATGCAGTATGACTGTGTTTCCGAAGAAGAATTCATTGAAATGTCATTTGATTTTTATAATCAGGATGAATATGTTTTCTCAAGAGGTCCTGAAAAACATTGGTGGCTTACAGGATTTAAAATTTTCAATGTAGGTGTTCCGATACTTATTGATCTTGATATGACATTAAAATTCCCGACAAAAGCTATGGCAGATGCTTTTGAAACTGGATTAAAGAATGCGATAAAAGATAATGTCCTTGATCCTATGACTTATACAAGAACATCCAAATCATTCTCTATTCATTGGTGATTAAATGGATAAAATACTGACAAAATTTGCCATTATTGCCGATCCGCATTATTATTCGGAAGCTCTCGGAAACTGCGGCAAGGCATATGAACGCAGAGAAGGCTCCGACCAAAAAATGCTGGCGTTAAGTCGCGGAACCATTCTTGCAGCACTTGAACATATTAAAAATTCAGATGCTAAGTTTCTCCTTATCGCAGGCGACCTTTCCAATGATGGTGAAAGAGTTTCTCATGAAGAAATGAGAGAAATTCTTTATGAATTTAAAAAAACAATGCCCGTTTATGTTATTACTGCAACTCATGACTGGTGTTGCGATGGTAACCCAAGAAGATACGAGGGTGACAATATTTACCACGATGTTGAAACTGTTGCTGTCAACGAGCTTCACGAATTTTATAAGGACTTTGGTCCCGATGAAGCAATTTCAGAGTTCCATACACATCAGGACAAGGTTTCCTATGTTGTCAGACCTTGTGAGGGTGTAACAGTTTTCTGTCTTGATGATGACCAGGATGGAATAGGACGCGGTTCGGGCTATTCACCTGACCATTTCAATTGGATTGAAGAACAAACCAAAGAAGCTAAAAAACGCGGCGATGTTGTTTTTGGTATGCAACACCATCACCTTTTCTTAACAGAATTTGACCGTGTAATTAATGGCAAGGGTTCTGTTGATTATAAAATGGAGCAAATAACAAAATTTGCAGATTTTGGTTTCCCTGTTATGTTCACAGGTCATTCCCATATGCACCACATAAGAAAGGTTGAGACCGAAAAAGGCAACCATTTCTATGAGATCAATGTTGGCTCAATAAGTGGCTACCCTGCCCCAATTTGCTATTGCGATGTTTTTTCTGACGGTATTGATATCAAAACCGAGCATCTGGAAAAATTCACTCACAACGGAAAAGAATATTCAAATGAATATCTAAAAAATCACGCTACTGCACTTTTCAGCGATATTATTAAATCTGCGGCTGTAAATGAAAAAGATAAATTTCTTGCAGTGGTTGAGGCCATCGGACTTGGTCCGGAAAAAGCAAGTAAGATATGGATTGTTGCAAGACCATTTCTTAAGTGGCTTGATAAGCTTACGGTAAGAAAAGCTGCAAGGATTATGAACTTCATTTCTTTCGGCAAGGCTATTGACAAAAATGCTGCAAAAGAAATTGCAGATGTTAAGGTTACCGATATGGTATTCGGTGCATTCTGCTCAATTCTTGATGGTTCAATTATAAGGCACAAGGAAGGCTCTGCTTATTACACTGTGTTTACTCAGGCACTTGCCTTACCACTAAAAATCGTTAAAAAATTACACATCAAAAATGGTGGTCTTATAAGAACTTTGACCCATATCAAAAATGCCGCACCTGAGCTTATGACGGGCGGACCTTTAGATAACCTTAATTGGTTTTGTGAGTTTTAAATACAATAACAAAAAAGAACTGATACATTTTTCGGATGTATCAGTTCTTCATTTTTACACTTGTTCTGCAATATCGTAAATAAGTCTTTCGGTTTTTTCCCAACCAAGACATGGATCGGTAATTGATTTACCATAGATGCCGTCACCAATTTTCTGACAGCCATCCTCAATATAGCTTTCAATCATAATACCCTTTACAAGCTTCTTGATGTCATCATTATGAGCTCTGCTGTAAAGTACATCTTTTGTTATACGGATTTGCTCAAGATATTTTTTACCTGAGTTTGCATGGTTAGCATCAACTATGCACGAAGGATTTTTTAGTCCTGATTTTGCATAAGCATCGGAAAGGTTAAGCAAATCCTCATAATGATAGTTTGATATATTATGACCATCTCTGTCCACAAAGCCTCTCATAATAGCGTGTGCATAAGGGTTACCGTCACTTTCAACCTCCCAACCTCTGTAAAGGAAGGTGTGGCTACTTTGTGCTGCTGTAATGGCATTCATCATAACGGATATATCACCGCCTGTTGGATTTTTCATACCAACGGGAATATCAAAACCGCTTGAAGCGAGTCTATGCTCCTGATTTTCAACTGAACGAGCACCAATTGCAACATAGGAAAGCAAATCTGAAAGATAGCGGAAATTTGCAGGATAAAGCATTTCATCTGCACAGGAGAAGCCATAATCACGAAGAGCGCACATATGCAATTCACGAATTGAAATAATGCCGTGAAGCATATCAGGCTTTTCATTAGGGTCAGGCTGATGAAGCATACCCTTATAGCCTGCACCTGTAGTTCTTGGCTTACCTGTGTAAATACGAGGTACAATAACAATTTTATCCTTTACCTTTTCTCTTACCTCGGCAAGCCTTGAAATATAATCAAGAACAGGTTCTTTTGAATCTGCAGAGCAGGGTCCGATTACAAGAATCAGTTTATCAGACGCCCCTGTAAAAACATTCTTTATTTCAATATCATTTTTATCCTTCTGTTCTGCCATTTTAGCAGTAAGAGGAAACTGTTCCTTAATCTCCATTGGAATTGGAAGCTTTCTTTTGAAATTCATACTCATTTTAATTATCTCCTTTGACTTCTATTTGTATGCCCAGGGTTTTGATATGGTCAAAGAACTCGGGGTAACTTTTATTAACACATTGGGCGTTTTCAAGTGTACCGCCCACTTTACTACACAAAATTGCAAGTGACATTGCAATTCTGTGGTCATTATGACAACAAAGATTTTCTTTGGGTGCTTTGATTTCTGCCTGAGGAATAATAATTTCATCCTTATTAACAATTATATCTACACCAAATTTTGAAAGTTCGCTTTGCATTGCAACGCCACGATCACTTTCTTTAATTTTCAGTCGTTTTGTACCTATAAGCCTTGCACCGTTGCAAAGTGTGGCGCAAGCAATAAGTATCGGACCTAAATCAGGACAATCGCTTATATCAAGGGTTGGTGTACCGGCTTTTAATTCTTCAAAAAATTTTCTGTAAGCCTTATCACCCTGATAGCTTTCCTCATTCATTCCGTTAACCTTTACATTTCCGCCTATAAGATTAAAGGCATCAAGGAATGCAGAGTTCGACCAATCACCCTCAACAGAAGTGCTTTGGGGTAAATACGTCTGATTTCCTTTTATGTAAAATCCCTTGTTAGTTCTGTTAATTTCAATACCAAAACGGGATAAAACATCAATTGTTATATCAACATAAGGCGCGCTCTGAAGCGGAGTTGTAAGAATTATCTCGCTTTCACCATCTAAAAGCGGTAAGGCGAATAACAATCCTGTCAAAAACTGACTGCTTACATCACCGCGTATTTTATACACACCGCTTTTAAGCTCTCCGCCTGCTTCAAGCGTTTTCCCTGTATTTTTGAGGTAACAACCCATTTCACCGAAAAGCTCCTCATAAACGCTCTGAGGACGTTCTAAAAGCCTTTGGCTACCACTAAAGAAGGCTGTTTTTGAAAACAACAAACTCAAAGGGATTAAAAATCTCAAGGTACTGCCACTTTCATTACAAAAGAGGCTTATATGCTCTTCTCGTCTTTTACTATCTATTCCGTAAACAATAGCTTTATTGCCTTCTATTTCTATTTTTGCGCCTAAGTCCTTTAAGCAAGAATTTGTTGCAATAATATCGTCATTTGTTCCGATATTATCAATAACGCTTTTTTCTTTTGATAGAGCTGCACATATAAGCAACCTATGGGCGCAGCTTTTTGACGGTGGTGCAATAATATCACCTGTTGCCATGCTTGGCTTTATTGTTACATTCATTTTTCCGCCTTCTTTATCAAAGCATCAATCGCGAGAAGATAGCCATCAGTACCTTTTCCGCTGATTGTTTCAAAGCAAGCATTTCTTACATAGCTTATTTTTCTGAACTCCTCACGGGAATCAACATCGGAAATATGTACCTCAACAGCAGGAATATTAACAGCTTTTAATGCATCTAAAATTGCTATGCTTGTGTGGGTATATGCACCGGGATTTATAACAATCCCGTCATAAAGCCCATAGGCAAACTGAATAACATCAACCAAATCCCCCTCATGATTGGATTGGTAGCATCTTATGCCGATATTTTTCTCATCAGCATATTTTTCAATTTTATCAACAAGAGAATTATATGTTTCCTTGCCGTAAATATCGGGCTCTCTTATGCCAAGCATATTAAGATTGGGTCCGTTAATTACAAGAATATTCATAAAAGTCTTCCTCTATCATTTTTGCAACTTCTTCAACTGTTTTCCCGCCATCAATAATAGCATCCGCAGATGATTTATAAAGCTCATATCTTTCGTTATAGCGTTTTTCCAAATCTGCTCTGTTACTTGAAAGCGGTCTGTCAGATGTGGTTATAAGCATATCTAAAGGTCTGTCAAGAAAATATATTCTTGAATTCGCCTTTAAATTTTCAATATTTTCGGGATTAAGAACTGCTCCGCCACCTGTTGAAATCACCTGAGAATTTAACATTGCAATATCTCTTATAACATTTTTTTCAACATTTCTGAAATAGGCTTCACCAAACTCTGTAAAAATATCAGGAATGGTTTTATTTTCAAATTCAACTATTTTCTCATCACTATCAACAAAGCTTTTATTAAGTTTTTGAGAAAGCACCTTCCCTACAGAGGTTTTTCCGCTTGCAGGCATTCCTATGAGAGCGATATTCATCTTCTCTTTAAAAAGATTCTTGAAAATACCTTCAACTTTATCATTATCAACAGGAGTTTCAATGAATTTTTCAACTGCATAAGCCGCCTGAGAAACAAGCATATAGAGTCCGCCCACTGCAGTTATATTTTTATTTTTTGCATCTAATACAAGCTTTGATTTTAACGGATTATACACCGCATCAAAAACTGCTTCAACCTTTTGCAGTTTTTCCAAATCTACTGCAGAAACGCCCATTTTAGGATACATTCCACAGGGTGTTGTGTTTATAATAATTTCGCAATCGCTATATTTTTCATAAAGCTCATCATATGTAATATAGCCGTCTTTTTTATTACGTGATACCTTAAGAACTGATTGTGCTTCCATAAAATTTGCTACTGCGAAAGCTGTGTTCGAGGTACCGCCGCTACCCAAAACCGCAACTTTTTTACCTTTTAAAGAAACATTTGCTCTTTCAATAAGGGCTTTAAGTCCGTAAAAATCTGTGTTGTAGCCATAAAGTTTACCGTTTTTATTAACAATTGTATTAACCGCATTTATGGCTTTTGCCTCATCAGAAATCCAATGAAGGTATGGTATTACGTCCTGTTTATAAGGAATTGTTACATTTATAGCTTTAAATTCTTTATTTTCAAAAAATTCAGGTAACTCTTCCCTACTGAGTTCTTGCAAGCAGTAATCATAATCAGCAAACGCATTATGAATTTCTTTGGAGAAACTATGTCCTAATTTTTCACCGATACAACCATATTCCATCACTTTTCACCCAGCCAATCGGCACCGAATTTTTGTGATAATAAATCGCACAAAGCAAGAGCGGTTATACTGTCAACTACAACTCTTGCTCTATGTACAATGCAAGGGTCGTGCCTGCCCTTAACAGAAAGAGCTGTATTTTCTTTCTTTATGAAATCAACAGTTTCCTGCTCTTTTGAAATTGATGGAGTAGGTTTTACCGCACATTTAAAAATAACAGGCATGCCATTGGTTATACCACCGTTAATACCGCCGTTATTATTGGTTTTTGTTGTAATTTTTCCATCTTCAACAACAAAACTGTCATTCATTTCGCTACCCAACATATCTGCACAGGAAAAGCCTGCACCGAACTCAACACCTTTAATTGCGGGAATTGAGAAAAGAGCATGAGAAAGAACACTTTCTACCGAATCGAACCAAGGCTCACCAACACCAACAGGTAAACCAATAACTGCTGTTTCAAGAACTCCGCCAACGCTATCGCCCTGCTCACCCGCATTTTCGATATTTTTTATCATTTGTTCGCCTTTTTCATCATTGAGAACTGCAAACATTTTATTCGAAAGAGCATTTATATTGCTTTCATATTCTGTAAAATTATCATCCTCAGTACCTGCACATTTTGCAATATGAGTACCAATTTTAATTCCTTTTCGGGAAAGTAAATCAATAGCAATTGCCCCTGCAGCTACAAGTCCTGCGGTAATTCGACCGCTAAAATGTCCACCACCGCGATAATCCTCGCAACCATTATATTTACAGTATGCGGTATAATCAGCATGGCCGGGTCTTGCTTTGCCATAAGTTTTCGAATAATCTTTTGAATGAGTGTTTTCGTTTGGTATAACTATACTGATAGGCGTACCTGTTGTTTTACCCTGAAAAACACCGCTTACTATGCTGAACTTATCCGCTTCTTGGCGAGGGGTTGAAATTTTTTCGACAGGTCTTCTTAAATCAAGCTGATGAGAAATGAATTCTTCATTCACATCAACCCCTGCAGGAAATCCGTCAAGAATTGCACCAATGGCAGCTCCGTGACTTTCACCAAAAAGAGTAACACTTACATTATTACCAAAGGTGTTTTTCATTCTGAGTACGCCTCCTTTACTAATTTTTCTAATTCATCAAATGTCAAGAATTTAAATTCAAAGCTACCGATTTCATTAACAAAAACTACATTGACTCCATTGGCTTTCGCCTTCTTATCGTGGCGAAGAGCAGAGAGAATGGTTTCAGTTGAAAAATCAAATTTAATCGGTAAATTATATTTAGTTAAAACCTTTATAAGTCTTTCTCTTACATTGCAAGAAGAAAAAGCCAACATTCCCATTGATACACATTCACCGTGCAGATAATCGGAAAGTCCTGCAGCAGTTTCAATGGCATGACCTGCGGTATGGCCGAAATTAAGCACCTTGCGAAGACCAAGCTCTTTTTCATCTTCTTCCACTACGGCTTTTTTTATCTTTAAAGACCGCTCAATAACTATATCAATAATATCTTCGGCATTTTCTTTCTCTATAAGCTCAAAAAGCTCTCTATCGGAGGTTGCCGCCATTTTAATGCTTTCTGCCAAGCCATTATTAAACTGCCTTTTTGAAAGTGTTTTTAAAACATCAGGGTCAATTATAACCGCTTTAGGTTGATAAAATGCACCAACGGTATTTTTATAACCGCCAAAATCAATTGCGGTTTTTCCGCCAATGGAAGAATCAACCTGAGAAAGAAGTGTTGTGGGGATATTATAAAAATCAATTCCGCGCATATAGGTTGATGCTGTAAATCCCGAAAGATCTCCAACAACACCACCCCCAACCGCAACTACACAATCAGCACGTGAGAACTCATTTTCACTTAACACTTCAAGCAATTCTTTGTATGTATCAAAACACTTACTTTTTTCACCTTGGGGAATAACCTTTATCACATTAGTTTTAAACTGCTTTGCAACTGCTTGGGCATATTCAAAGGGTACACCACTATCAGTTACTATAAGTGCTTTTTTATCAGTATTACAATACTCAGAAAGAGAATTTATTGAACCTCTTTCTATTATTATATTGTAATCACCCATTGATGTTTTAACTGTTAATTTCATAAGTAAAATCCTTATATTGTCTGTTCTTTTGCATATCGTCCCACAAGGCGCACATTGGTACAAACCTCGGAGAGTTTATTGAGCATATTCTTTTCTTCTTCCTTTGAAAGCTTTCCTTCACCTTCAAGGAAGAAATAATAATTCCATATAACATCTTTTGAAGGACGGCTCTTTAATGCCTTCAGGTTATAACCACAATCACCAAAAACAGAAATCGCCTTACTTAATGAACCGGCTTCGTCACGAACGGTAAAGAGAACAATAAAATTCTCATCACCCATTGATTCGCCTCTGGGAATTCTGGAGAACACTGCAAAACGGGTTGTATTTTTACTATCCTTATTTATCTTTCTGTCAATAAGCTTAAGCCCATATTCGTGACCTGCTTCAAGGCTACAAATAACACCAACAGAAGCATCTCCGTTTTTTGAAACAGCTTGCGCTGCAAGAGCAGTGTTAACCGCCTCCTCAGTTTCCAAGCTTCTTTCAGAAATATATTCTGCGCATTGCCCCAATGCCTGAGGATGACTAACAACCTTTTTAATTGTATTCCTGTGGGAATCAGGTGTTCCGAAAAGGTGTTGCTCAACTGCCATATCATACACACCATTAATATAAAGAGAGCCAAAGTAAGTTAAATCCATTACCCTTGCAACATCGCCCTCATAACTATTTTCAATGGGAAGAACCGCGCATTCACACTCACCGTTTTCAACTGCTTTATAAGCAGATTTAAAATCAGGAAAAGCAACAGGGTTGCCATCGGGGAAAATACGTTTAACTGCAATTTCTGCAAATGCACCTTTAACACCTGAAAAAGCGATTCTTGTACCATCTAAAATTTTATGCTGAAAATCCTTGGACAAATTCATTGTTGTCTTTTGGAAATTGATATAATAAGAGCGAATCTCATCATCAGTAATCAGAGCACTGTTTTTTTCAAGAAGTGCCGCTTCTCTCACGGTATCCTCAACAGGTACTCCATTTACCTTTTTATATTCGGCAACATCCTTAACTGCTTCCATTCTTTTCTGAAAAAGAGATGCAATTTCCACATCAATTTCCCCGATTATTTTTCTGGCAGTTTGAAACTTTTTTTCATAATCAATCATTTTTATAATCCTCATAAAGTGCTTTAAAAGCAGGAAGTGATCTTTCAATAAGCTCTGTATCTACACAATAAGAAATCCTTACAAATCCTTCACAGCCAAAAGAATCACTGGGAACCAGAAGAAGCTCGAACTTCTTTGCTCTTTCATAGAATTTGTTTGCATCCTCTTCAAGAGATTTAACAAACATATAGAACGCGCCATCAGGCTTAATAACTGTATAACCATATTCTGTAAGGGCGTCATACAGGATTTTTCTGTTCTTTTCATAAATTGAAATGTCTGCTGTATCTTCAAGGCACTCTGCAATTGTATATTGCATAAGAGCCGGCGCACAAACATAACCTAACGCCCTGCCTGAACCACAGATTGCCGCATATACATCCCCTGCATCCTTCATATCAGGTGAAACAAATATATAACCGATACGCTCGCCCGGCAATGAAAGTGCTTTACTATATGAATAGCAAACAAAGGTATTAGCATAATAGCAAGGAATATACGGAACCTTTTCACCTGTGAAAACAAGCTCTCTGTACGGCTCATCGGAAATTATAAAAATCTCTTTTCCATATTCATTCTGCTTAGCTTTAAGTAAATCAGTTAATCTGATTATATCGCTTTCAGGAATAATTACCCCCGAAGGGTTATTGGGTGAATTAACAATAATAGCTTTTGTATGTGTCGTTATAGCTTTTTCAAGCGCATCAAAATCAATTTGCAAATCATCTTTTTTACAGGATACAGTAACAAGTTTGGCTCCTGCCTGCTCTGCAAAAACTCTGTACTCGGGAAAAAATGGTGCAAGAGCGATAACCTCATCACCCTCTTCAACAATTGCATTAAGAGTAATTGTAAGTGATGCTGCCGCACCACAGGTCATATAAATCAAACCTGCATTTGCTTTTACACCAAACTTATTATTAATATAATCTGCAATTGCATTTCTGACATTTAAATCACCGGGTGCAGAGGTGTAGCCATGAAGAGTCTCTGCAGGAGTTTCTGCAATAAGTCTATTCATTACATCCGTTACCTTTTGGGGAGCGGGTACACTTGGATTTCCCAAGCTAAAATCGAAAACATTTTCAGCTCCGATTTCTGACTTTCTCTTCTTACCATACTCAAAAATCTCACGGATTATTGAGCTTTTTTTACCTAACTGCATCATTTTTTCTGAAATCATTTTTTAATCTCCTTTGTTAAAAGAAAAATCCGCAAACCGTTATGCTTTGAAACATAGCAGAATGCGGACTGTCTATACACTTCTAATTGCAATCACTTGCAATCCTGAGCGGAACACAGACAATCCATAGTATTGTAATAAAATCGATAATATCCAAAACTACGGAACATCCGTAACACCTCTCAAATGAAAATTATGTTTAGTATTTTACTCTTGCATTTTTCGTTTGTCAATAGAAAACAATGCATTTTCAGAGAATATTTTTATTTATTCTCATATTTTTCAACTATTTCCGCAAAACCGTAAATCAAAGCGGAAACAAGTCTCGCCACCAAGACAAGCATAACAACAGCACAAAGAATCGGTACAAGAAGAAGTGACATCATCTGGGTACCTATATAAACTCCGATTAATACTATACCGACAACTGATACAACAAGTATCAAAAACAAGTTCATTATAAACATTATCAAAGAAAACTTCTTTAATGTTGCAGAGCAGGATTTGAAAAATTTAAAATCAAAAGAGCTTTTCTTAGGGGCCCCTGTTGTTTCCTTTTCAGAGATATTCTTTTTATTTTCTGTCATATTCTTACCTCTTAATACCAGCCGCCAGCATTGAGATTACCTGTCTCAATAACGATACCATGGCTTACATTTGGTGCAGTTGTTGTTGTGTTAGCAGGCTTTTTGGGCTTTGTTGTTGCAACGGTTGTTTTATCATCGGAAGATGTAGTGGAAGGCTTTTTAGGGGCTGTTGTTGCAACATTGCCGGTAGAATCTGATGTAGGCTTTTTAGTTGTAGACGTGCTTCCCTGGGAATCTGTTGCTGGCTTTTTAGTTGTAGTTTCCGGGGAATTTCCTGAATTATTATCAACAGAAACATCAGAGGTAGCGTTATTCTCCTTTGTTGTATCCACGCTATCGGGAGTGGAGGTTGTTGGTTTTTCTAAGCCGATTGCATTATCTTCAACAACCTTTGTAATATCCTCGGGAATTTCGCTTTCAGCATCGTTATAATCAGTGTCTAACAACAACTGTCCGTCTACCCATTTATAAGAAAGTATATGTTGCTCGCCGTCAACCGTTAAGTTGGAAAGGACACGATGATAATCTGAGTCAATTGAAATATTTTTCAAAGCAGAAAGAATTACAGAATAATCAAACTTCTTTGTTGTTGCATTATAAAGCCAACAAAAATAATTAATAACACCATTATCGGAGCTTATTGCGATATAAAAATCAGGTTCGCCATCAAAGTTCATATCAAGAAAAGCATTATTCTTTTCAGCATAAGTCTTATCAAATTTCATACCTGAATTTATAGGATATTTAAGTGTCTGATATACTTCACTACCGCTTTTTATTACTGCTTCACTCTCACCAATTTCTGCAACAAAACCTGCATCAACTGAAACAGAGCTGTCATTTCCTGTTGTTGTATCGTTATCTTTATTATCGCCACAAGCTGTAAATGCAGTTACAACAATAGCAAGTGTAAGAATTAACGAACACAAAGTAATAATTTTTTTCATAGAAATTCTCCTATCTTAAAATATAACGCCAACGGCGTTTAGAGCTGTTTCAAGGCTTTTGATGTCCGGGTATCTGAACACGTGCCCCTTCATCCCGTAAGCTTTTGCACCTTCGATATTCTGAGGCATATCATCAATAAAAAAACATTCCTCAGATTTCAAAGAAAATTTGTTGCAAAAAGCTTCATAAATTTCCCTTTGTGGTTTCAGCATTTTATAAACACAAGAAATAAAGAAACCATCCATTAAAGTTAAAGCAGGAATATTAAGGTAATTATCAAAAAAACGCGGAGTTGCGTTTGATAACAGATATACATTATACCCTGCAGCCTTAATTCTTTTTATAAACTCATACATCTCGGGAAATGGTGGCATATATTCATAGAAATCCGACAACATTTCTTTAATGAGAGGTCTTGTTTCCTCAGGTATTCTCGGCAATACAATTGACACAGCCTCGTTGTGACGAAGAAGACCGCCATCTAACTTGTGCCAAATCGCGCTCCCGAAAACCTCTTTCATTAAAACATCGTGAAATTCTTCTGGGAAATATGTAGTGATAGTCTTTCTTGCATTGAAATCAATAAGGACTCCGCCCATATCAAAAACGACATTTTTAATCAAAATAGCTCCACCTTTACTTTTAACATATTAATTATACCATTAATAAAAAAAATTTCAATATTTATTGAAAAAATCAAGAATTTCCCTTTAAATTTTTTATATATATGTTATACTGTATAGTAATCTATTGAAAAAGGTGATTCTGATGAAAGTTAATGTTTTTAAAACTGCCGAAGAAATTGGCGAAGCAGTTGCAAGAATCTTTATTAACGAGGTAAAGAGCAATCCTAATTGTGTTTTAGGTCTTGCAACCGGTGCAACTCCTATCCCTACATACGAAAGCATCAAGAAAATGCACAAAGAAGAAAATGTTTCCTTCAAAAATGTAAAAACCTATAATCTTGATGAATACTGTGACCTTCCCAAAGCCGATAAAAACAGTTATTATACTTTTATGCATGAGCAGCTTTTTAATGGTCTTGACATTCTTGAGGAAAACGTTCATTTCCTTGATGGTAATGCAGTTGACTGTGAGGCAGAATGCAAAAGATATGATAACGAAATCACGGAAGTCGGCGGAATTGATATTCAGCTTTTAGGTATCGGTAACAATGCTCATATCGGATTCAACGAACCTGCCGAAAGCTTTACAGATGGTTCTTTTAAGGTTAAACTTACTGACAGCACAATTGAAGCTAATAAAATCTACTTTGATGAAAACCCTATGCCTCACTATGCTCTTACAATGGGTGTTAAGCAGATTATGGCGGCAAAGAAAATCATTCTTATTGCAACTGGACCAAAAAAAGCAGAAGCAATTAAAAATATGGTAAAAGGAGAAGTTACTCCTCTTGTTCCTGCTTCAGTTCTTCAGGAACACGATGACGTTCTCATTTTCCTTGATGAAGCAGCTGCTTCCCTTCTTTAATCCAATATAAAAATAAAAACCTCACATTATCGGGATAAACCGTTAATGTGGGGTTTATTTAATATTCATTGAATAACTGATTTTATCATTATTTTCATAAGCTTCAAGGGTAACAAAAAAATTATCTAAATTGGTATCAATACGATAACAACCCTTTTCTTTATCATATGAATCTAAGATAATTCCACTTTCAAAAGAATTGAAGAACTTATAGACAATACACGGTAAAAATGAATTCATAAGGCTTTTAGTATCACCTTCAAAAATCATATCACTATAAGTAATTTTATAGTTTTCTTCGGTTATTGATACACATGCACCCTTAAACAAATCATTATCACCACAAAAATTCATTATCAATTCAGAGTCAGAAAAGATAACTTCTGTATCGTATATATGATCATTGAATGAAATTTGTACTTTTTCAGGTTCTGAAAAATTAACTTCCGAAGAGAATTGTAAAGCATCTGGGATTTTACCGCAAGCCGAAAGGCATAAAACAAATAAAATAACTGATACAATTACAATTCTTCTAAAGTATATTTTATTCATTTTCTAAAATGCTGTAAACCTTCCCTAAAGTTTTTGCACAATCCGAAGGTAAAATAGAATATTCAGACATATCTTTTTTTAGTAAATCTGCACTCATACCATGAACAAAAGCGCCCAGAGCAGCAGAATCAAAAAGATCTCCTTTCAGTGAAGGTGTAAGTCCTGTAATAATACCCGAGAGCAAATCACCTGCACCACCTTTAGAAAGCCCTGTATTCCCCGTTTTATTAACATAAAGATTATCAGCTGAAGAATTACAAATTAAAGTTTCGTGTCCTTTTAATAAAACATTTACGTTATATGTTTTACAAAAATCGATTATTATCTCTTCCCTGTTATTTTCAACATCCGAAATACTCAGACCACACAAGCGGGACATTTCACCGGGATGAGGTGTTAAAAGAATTTCACATTTTTTACTTAACAAAATATCATTAAACTCGGAAAGGCAATTCAAAGCATCTGCATCCATTATCAATGGTTTTTCATTTTGTGTAACAAGAGCTTTAACAAGATATTTTATACTGTCATTAATGCCAAGACCGCAACCGACCATAACAACATCGCTGGCTTTACAAGCATCAATAATACTATTTATACTGTCAACGCTGATACAACCATCGCTATTAGTAGAAACAGGAAGAAACAAGTTTTCTGTCAGCCTCGAAGTCAGAGAGGTATACAGACAATCAGGAAAAGCAAGAGTCACAATCCCGGCACCGCTTCTTAGCGCGCCCTCTGTAGCAAGGGTGCAACAACCAACCATACGCCTACTTCCACAAATAAGCAAAGCCCTACCAAAAGAGCCTTTATGGGAAAAAGGATCTCTTTTTGGCAAGAGCTTTGATGCAGTTTTTATATCAAGGGAGTTTTTATTAATCAATTTTTTCACTCCTATAAAAGAAATTAACTTTTAACTACCCTTTTATTATACCCTTTAATACACCCTTAGTCAATAAATCAAGAAGCAATCTGAAAATCTACGACCTTGGAATTTTTATTTAATGATTCGAGCATTTCTTCAAATTCACTATTAACAAGAGGTGTTACATTTTCAACTTTCTTCTGAGTTGCAAATTTATCGTGAATTGAAAAATAAACAGCTTTAAAAAAGGCTTTTGTATATTTCCATATTTTTCTTTCAAATCTGATTAAATCTTTTTCTCGATAAATTGCATAGCAAACAAGACCAACCGCTGCACATTCAAGGAAAAATCTTATAAAAACGAAAACTGACATATATATAACCTCCAAACATTTCCGAACATTTGTTTTATGGCTCTATTATAGCACCATTTCTCCATTTGTCAACACAAATGTTCATATTTTTTGCTTTTTCAAGTACCTTTTTAGGTTCTTTCAATGATTTTTGTTGTTTTTTTTATAAATTTTGTCGAATTTTCAACTTAAGTTTAACTACCTATGTTCGTCTTATGTTCGGCTTATATAGAAGAATTTTATAAAAAAACAAAATTTTATAAAAATAAGTATTTTATTTTGTTAATATATATTGTATAATGAATACGATTATGACTAAACAATACAAGAAGGAAAAAAATCATGTTTGTTGATAAAGCTAAAATTAAAATTATTGCCGGTAATGGTGGCAACGGTGCTGTTGCTTTTCATCGTGAAAAGTTTGTTAATGCAGGCGGTCCCGATGGCGGTGACGGTGGTCGCGGAGGAAACATTGTCTTTCAGGTAGACGATAATCTCTCCACCCTTTCAGATTTTCGTTATAAAAGAAAATACAAAGCCGAGAATGGTGAAAACGGTCGCGGTTCCCGTTGTAATGGTAAACGCGGCGAGGATTTGATAATCAGAGTTCCCAGAGGTACTGTTATACGCGAAGAAGAAACCGGTCTTGTTATGGCAGATATGAGCATCGAAGAAACCTTTATTGCCGCTAAAGGTGGTAACGGCGGTTGGGGTAACCCTCACTTTGCTACTCCCACAAGACAGGTTCCCCGTTTTGCAAAAGATGGTGCACCGGGTGAAGAATGGGATGTTACTCTTGAACTGAAGCTTCTTGCAGACGTTGGCTTAATTGGTTTCCCGAATGTAGGTAAATCAACACTTATTTCCGTTGTAAGCGAAGCAAAACCCATTGTAGCTAACTACCATTTCACAACACTTACCCCTGTTCCCGGTGTTGTAAGAATGGGTCCTGAAAGCAGTTTCGTTATGGCAGATATCCCCGGAATTATCGAAGGAGCAAGTGACGGTGTTGGTTTAGGTCACGAATTTCTTCGCCATATTGAGCGTTGCAGACTTCTCGTTCATGTTGTTGATGTTGCAGGTAGCGAAGGCAGAGATCCTATTGCCGACTTTGAAGCAATTAACGAAGAGCTTGCAAAGTACAATGAAGAACTTACAAAATATCCTCAGATTGTTGCAGGTAACAAAATTGACCTTGCAACAGATGAACAAAGAGAAACCTTCAAGAACTATATTGAATCCAAAGGTCTTTCTTATTTTGAAATTATCGCTCCTATTGCAGAGGGGACCCAAGAGCTTATAAATAAGGTTGCCGCAGAGCTTCAAAATCTCCCTCCTGTGAAAATATATGAAAAACAGGAAATCACTGCTAAAGACATTCTTAAAACATCAAAACGTGATTTCAAGATCCGTGTTGAAGGCGATGTTTTCATTGTTGAAGCACCCTGGCTTGCAAAGATTCTTATGAAAACTGATCTTAACGACTATTCATCTCTTCAGTATTTCCAGAATGTTTTGCAAACAAGCGGAATTATTCAGGGTCTTGTTGACCGAGGAATTACCGAGGGCGACACAGTAAGTATTTACGATTTGGAGTTTGACTATGTACCCTGATGATATTTTAAATGGCATTTGCTCACCATTAGAAGAGCCAAAAGCAAGAATGTATAGTCCACTTACTTTAGCTTTTTTAGGTGATGCAGTTTACAGTTTACTTGTCAGAAATATGCTCTCCATGCAGGAGAACAAGCCTGCAGGAAAGCTACATAAAGAATCTGTAAAGTATGTTAATGCAGCATTTCAAGCACAGATGATAAAGGAGCTGCTTCCAGCACTTTCAGAAAATGAAATCGCTGTTTTTAAAAGAGGCAGAAATGCTCATAGCAGTCATTCTCCCAAAAACCAGGATGCCGGTGATTATCGCTATGCAACAGGACTTGAAGCGTTATATGGGTATCTCTATTTATGCGGTGAATCAAGCCGTATAAAAGAGATTTTCGAAATAAGCACTTATAAAAATTTCATTGAAGAAACTCACCGAAAGGAATCAGATTAATGTCCCTTGTAAAAAAAGAACACATTAGGAATTTCTCTATTATTGCACATATCGACCATGGCAAATCAACGCTTGCTGACCGCCTTCTTGAACTTACAGATACAGTCGCAAAGCGTGATATGTCTGCCCAGATTCTTGATGATATGGATTTGGAGAAAGAAAGAGGAATAACAATTAAAGCCCATGCTGTAAGACTTGATTATACAGCAAATGACGGCAAAACATATCAATTAAATCTCATTGACACTCCCGGTCACGTTGACTTTAACTATGAGGTTTCCCGTTCTCTTGCGGCTTGCGAAGGCGCAATACTTATTATTGATGCTTCTCAGGGTATCGAGGCGCAGACCTTGGGTAACACATACCTCGCTCTTGACCACAATCTTGAGCTTGTTCCCGTTATTAATAAAATAGATTTACCCTCTGCAGATCCCGACAGAGTTGCGGCAGATGTTGAAGATATTATAGGTCTTCCATGCGATACCGCACCAAGAGTTTCTGCAAAAACAGGTCAGAATGTTGAACAGGTGCTTGAACAGATTGTTGAACTTGTCCCCGCTCCTGAGGGTGATGACGATGCACCCTTAAGAGCATTGATTTTTGACTCTGTTTACGATAATTACAAGGGTGTTATTGTTTATGTTCGAGTTGTTGACGGCACAATTAAAGTTGGCGACACAATGAAAATGATGGCAACGGGTGCAGAGTTCAATGTTGTTGAAGTTGGCACGATGAAAGCCACCTCCCTTGAACCATGTAACAAGCTTTGCTCAGGTGAGGTTGGTTACATTACCGGTTCAATCAAAACTGTAAGAGATGCGGTTGTTGGTGACACAGTTACCCTTGCAACCAATCCTGCAACTGAAGCTCTTCCCGGTTACCGTAAGGCTACACCAATGGTTTATTGCGGTATTTACCCTGCAGATGGTGCAGACTACGAAAACCTTCACGAAGCACTTGAAAAATTGCAGTTAAACGATGCTTCCCTTTCATACGAACCTGAAACATCAGGTGCTTTAGGCTTTGGCTTCCGTTGCGGCTTCCTTGGTCTTTTACACCTTGAAATTATTCAGGAAAGACTTGAAAGAGAATATGACCTTGACCTTGTAACAACAGTTCCGAGCGTTGTATATAAAATCCACCTTACAAATGGTGAGGTAGTTGAAATTGACAACCCCACCCACTACCCTGACCCTGCAGTTATCGACTACTGCGAAGAGCCTGTTGCAGATGCTCACATTTTTGCACCTTCGGAATATGTTGGTTCTGTTATGGAGCTTTGTCAGGAAAGACGCGGTACATTCAAAAATATGGACTACATTTCAGGTGACCGTGTTGAAATAAAATACGATTTACCTCTTAACGAAATCATTTACGATTTCTTTGATGCTCTTAAATCAAGAACACGCGGTTATGCTTCTCTTGACTATGAAATTTCTGAATATCAGCGTTCAAACCTTGTAAAATTGGATGTTCTCCTTAACGGTGATATTGTTGATGCTCTTTCATTTATTGTTCACTCTGACAAGGCATATGGCAGAGCAAGAAGAATTGCAGAAAAGCTCAAGGACAATATTCCGAGACAGATGTTTGAAATACCCATTCAGATGGCTATCGGTGGCAAGGTTATTGCAAGAGAAACCGTTAAGGCTATGAGAAAAGACGTTCTTGCAAAATGCTACGGTGGTGACATCACCCGTAAGAAGAAGCTTCTTGAAAAGCAAAAAGAAGGTAAAAAGAGAATGCGTACCTTCGGTACTGTTGAGGTGCCTCAGGAGGCATTTATGGCTATTCTTAAGCTTGATGATGATAAATAAAATATATAAAAATAAATTCCAAAGGGTTGATTTTAATGAAAAACAACTATTTTGATATTTATTACCATAACGAAAAAAATCACCGTTTCTGTTTCAGAAGCGGTGAAATGGTATATGAAGAGATTTTTACAAATGGAGCTCTGCTTGCAGGCGGATGGAATGCTTCCGGCTACCCTTTGAATGTTTTGAAAAACTGCCCTACATACCTAAATCCAAAAAGATATAGTGAGCCTTTTTCTTTTAATATTGAGATTGACGGACAAAGCCTTGATTTTTGTCTTGATTTTGTTGATTTCAAAACAGAAAAGACAGAAGACAATGAAACCTCTGTTCTTACACTAAAGAGCAAAGTCAAACCCGTTACAATTAAGGTTTATACTTTAATTGACGGAACGCAGATGCTCTCCCGTTGGCTTGAAATTGAAAACCTTTCAGACGAGCCTTTAAAATTGAGCAGACTTTCTGTTATGAGTGGTGGTCTTGAATCCCTTGATGATGACGCATTAGACCACACGGAAAGTGTTAATGATGTTTATTCCTTAGGTTATTTTGAAAACGATGCATGGGGTAACGAAGGTCAGTTCAAATGGGAAAAGTTAAATCCTGATTGCACATCAATTGAGGGCAGATTTGGCAGAGATCGCTTCCGCCACCCCCTTTTATTCATCAGAAATAACCTTACAGGTAAAATATGGTATTCACAAATTGGCTTCAGCGGTGGCTATCGCTATACTGTTGACTACAATACAAGACCCGCCAAATGCAACACTCACCTTTCATTTAAAGCAGAAATTACAGGTCATAACCCAATTTATGTTATTTCACCAAAAGCCAAGTTTATTTCCCCTGTTGTATATATGGGGCTTGTTCACGGCAATCTTGATGATGCGATAAACGAAATGCACTCACACATAAGAAAATCTGTTCTCAATCTTCCCGAAACAGAGGGCAAAACTGCCCTTATTAACTGCGGTATGGGTGCAGAGCACAGTATGAATATAGAGGATAGCAAAGCATTTATCGACCAATTTGCTCTTATGGGCGGTGAAATATTCACTATTGATGCAGGTTGGGAATGCCCACCTGATGAGCAAATGGAATGGGGCGCATACAACGGCAGAAACATTCCCGATAAAGACAGATATCCCCATGGTATTAAAGAACTTTGCAATTACGCTCACTCAAAAGGCTTGAAATTCGGTTTATGGGTTGATATTGAAAATATTGGTAAATACTGCAATATTCACGAAGAGCATCCCGAATGGCGTACTGTAAATGCATTGGGTGAAAAATCAGATAAATTCCTTGATATGTCAATCCCTGAATGTGCGGAGTGGTGCGAAAATGAGCTTACAAGAATTATCACTGAATATGAGCTTGACCTTTTAAGAGTTGACCATAATATTGATTATACTGAATATTTCGGTATGCGTGACACAGGCTATGGTATTCCCGAATGCGTTTGCATAAAGCACAATGAAGCAGTTTACAAAATATATGAAAGCCTTAAAAAGCGTTTTCCTGATGTAATTTTTGAAAACTGTGCAGGCGGTGGCGGAAGAACAGACCTTGGAATGATGAAGAACTTTAACCATACATGGGTTTCAGACTGGCAGAAAATGCCTCGCTCAATTGCCATAACTAATGGAATGACAATGGCTTTACCACCCGAAAGAGTTGACAGGCTTTTTGCAGGAATGGGTTGCCACACAATCGGTTCATTTGATGCACATTTAAGAAATACAATGCTGGGTCACATTTCTCTCAATGTAATCTCCCCTGCCGATGCTGAAATCAACGAGGAGCAGATGGCGTTTATAAAGCATTCAACCGATATTTATAAAGAGTTTATAAGACCATTCCTTGCAGACTCAAAAATATATCACCATACACCCGATTTGAATGAAAGTGATTATTCTGTTCTTGAAATATCAGCTCCCGATAAATCAAAGGGTGCAATTACTGTTATTACCCTTTGCGGTACAAACGAGAAAACCATAATGGTTAAGCCAAAAGGTATTGATATTTCAAAAGAATATCAGGTAACTTTAGATAATAATGGCTTCACTTATACCATTTCAGGCGAAAAGCTAAAACGAAACGGAATTGCAGTTGATATAAAAGCATCGCTTTCTTCTGAATTAATTTTATATAAAGCAATATAAACACTAATGCACCCCACGATTATTATGAATTTCTGTGCTTAAGAACAAGTAAATTCAGAACAAAAAAGTTGATGATGGTCCTACCTCTCTTCAAAGAGAGGGGGACCGTCTTGTATATTTAAATCTAACCGGTTCAGTCACAAGCGTGCCAAATGTAAAAAAACAAATTGAAGTTTGGCGGAGCGGTGGGGAGTTCTTGACGCGCAAGCATCATTTCGCTGAAGGTGAAACTGCCATGTCTTAAGAAATGAATAAAATCCAAACAGAAAGATATGTCAATTGAAGCTCTGCTTCAACTACGCTCCTATGGTCGCGTAGAGAATATCCCACCATTCCGCTAAACTTTATTCACTATTTTTACAATAGGTTCGCTTTCTGCCCACTCTTGTCTTTACACATTCAAGATGGTCCACCCCTTTTTCGAAAAAGGGCAAAACAACCGCAACATTATTTTTTCTCAATTAGTTTTATCTAAAGCTATATAAACAACAATGCACCCCACACTTTTTCTTAAAAAGTATGGGGTGCATATAATTTTAGAGAACACCTTCAATTATCTTTTTGAGTTCTTCTGTTCCCTCGCCTTTTTCTGAGGAGAAAGGAAGAATAGTGATATTATCGCCGAACTCGGCTAACTCTTCTCTGAGGGCGTTTTTGCGCTCATTATACTGTGTTTTATTAAGCTTATCGCTCTTGGTTGCGGCAACTATAAAAGGAAGCCCTGCATCCTGCAAAAAGCGCATCATAATATAGTCATCCTCTGATGGTTTATGGCGCATATCAACAAGCTGAACAACAAGCTTGATATTACGGGGGCTCTGAAAATAGCCTTCCATCATTTCTGCCCAACGGCGTTTTTCACCTTTTGCTACCTTTGCATAGCCATAACCGGGTAAATCAACAATACGAACAGCATTTTCCACTTTAAAGAAATTGATTGTAATTGTTTTGCCGGGCATTGATGATACTCTTGCAAGGTTTTTTCTGTTGAAAATTCTGTTAAGCATTGAGGATTTACCAACATTTGAACGACCTGCAAAAACAATTTCAGGCAAATCAGATTGAGGAATCTGCTTTAATGTACCAAATGCGGCTTCAAATTCAACTTTGTTATAGTTCATAAATTAAACCTCCTTACAGTAAACGGAAGTTGATTTTGTATCTTTTCCGTTATTTATGGGGTTTGATTTTGTATTTTCCTTCTTCTTGGTTTCAGGTTTAGAAGATTTTTTGCTTTCAAGAGCAATGCTTAAAACCTCATCAAGATTTGAAACGGGAATAAACTCAATTGCATTTTTTATAGTATCATTTACTTTTTCAAGGTCAGGCTCATTTTCTGCAGGAATTAAAACTGTTTTCATTCCGTTTTTGAATGCTGCGGTTGATTTTTCACGAAGACCGCCTATTGCAAGAACCTTACCTCTTAAAGTAATTTCACCTGTCATAGCAACTGTTTTAATAACAGGTGTTTCAGTTAAAGCGGAAACAAGAGCCGTTGTCATAGTAACACCTGCGGAGGGTCCGTCCTTTGGAACTGCGCCTTCGGGAACGTGAATGTGAATATCCTTTGTTTTATAGAAATCACTTTCCACGCCTAATTTTTCTGCATTTGCTCTTATGAAGCTTATTGCCGCCTTTGCAGATTCCTTCATAACATCACCGAGAGAGCCTGTAAGCTCAAGCTTTCCGTTACCCTCTAAAGCAGCTACCTCAATCTGCATCATTTCTCCGCCAACAGATGTCCATGCAAGACCATTTGCCGCGCCAACCATTTTTTCAAAGTCAAGCTTTGAAAGCTTATATTTTGGTGCGCCAAGGAATTCAGGAAGATTTGAAGGAGAAACTGTAATTTTACCATCAAAGCCCTCTGCAAATTTCACCGCAGCTTTTCTGATTATTTTAGTAATAGTTCTGTCAAGGGTACGAACTCCTGCTTCTTTGGTGTAGCTACCGATAATTTCACGAATAGCGGCATCGGTAAATCTTATCATTTTAGAATTCATACCGAAGTTTTTAACCTGCTTAGGAATAAGGTGCTTTTTCGCAATTAAAAATTTGTCTTCTGCAGTGTAGCTATAAAGCTCGATAATTTCCATTCTGTCAAAAAGAGCAGAGGGAATCTGAGAAGCATCGTTAGCAGTTGTTATAAATAAAACCTTACTTAAATCAAAGGGAACATCAATATAATGGTCATTGAATGTATCATTCTGTTCACCGTCAAGCACTTCTAAAAGCGCAGATGACGGGTCGCCCTTGAAATCGCTTCCCAACTTATCAATTTCATCAAGAAGAATCAAGGGATTAGATGTTCCTGCTTGTTCAATAGCAGTAATAATTCTGCCGGGCATTGAGCCGATATAGGTTCTTCTGTGACCTCTGATTTCTGCTTCATCACGGACACCACCGAGAGAGATTCTCACATATTTTCTGCCCATAGCTTCTGCTAATGAACGGGCAATTGATGTTTTACCGACACCGGGAGGGCCAACTAAACAGAGAATCTGTGCGTTTGCATCGGGAGCAAGCCTCTTAACTGCAACAAGCTCCAATATACGCTCTTTTACCTCTTCGAGACCATAATGGTCTTTTTCAAGAGTTTTGCGAGCAGAGATAACATCAAGGTTATCTTCAGTATATACACCCCAAGGAAGAGAAACAACTCTTTCAAGATATGTTCTTGCAACATTGGCTTCAGGACTACCGGGAGTTGTTTTAACTAACCTTTCGCACTCGTCAAAAAGCTTTTTCTTTGACCTTTCATCAATGGGAAGAGTTGCGATTTTCTCTTTATAGTTATTAGCTTCTGCCAAAGGAGAATCGTCCTCGCCCAACTCAACGGAAGCCGCTTTAATCTGTTCGCGAAGATAATATTCTCTTTGGTTTTTATCCATTCGCTCCTGAACTCTGTCGTTCAATTCCATTTCAATTTTGAGAATTTCTGTTTCTCTTGAAAGGATTGTGCAAAGTGTTTCTGTTCTTCTTAGAATATTAAGTTCAGAAAGGAGCGCTTGTTTATCTTCCATCTCAAGATGAAAATGTCCTGCTACGCCATCCGTTGCTGTTGCAATATCAGATTCCTCTAACACCGCAAGGAAAACCTCAGGGGCAATTCGTGGACTTGCACTTACATACTCCTCTACTCTTTCTTTTAAAAGACGAAGAGTTGCAACTGTTTTTAAATCCTCTGTATCAGGAAGAATCTCGGGACACTGTTCAACAACAGCTCTCATAGAAAGTCTTTCTTTGAGAATCTCTGTTACCTTTGCTCTGTAAAGACCTTCAACAACAATTTCAAAGTTCTTTCCGTCGCCGCTGATTTGCTTGATTTCTGCAACAACACCAACATCATAAAGCTCGGAGAATTGTGGATCTTCAACTGTTGCATCTTTTTGAGTTACAAGAAATATAAGTCTGTCCGTTGTATCAACAGCAGTCCTTATTGCTTTTATTGATTTAGGTCTGCCAACCTCGAAGCACACTGTTTGTTCAGGAAAAACAACAAGGTTTCGAAGCGCCATAACCGGTAATGCTCTTTTTTCGTAAATTTCTTTTACCATATATGTACCTTTATAATAACACACAATGGAGAATAAAGAATATTTCACCTTTACTCTCCATTATAATTTTTACTTTTTATGCAGTTTGTTCTGCTGTACCCTTAGGCTTTTTTACGTATATAGGTTCCTCTTTTCCGTCAACAACATCGGCAGTAATTTTAACAATCTCAATTGTTGGGTCAGAGGGAACTGAATACATAATCGGCATCAATATTTTCTCCATTATTGCACGAAGTCCGCGAGCACCTGTTTCCTTTTCAATAGTAAGCTCCGCAACTCGTCTTACTGCATCATCAGTAAAATCAAGAGTTACTTTATCCATTTTGAAAAGGCTCTGATATTGTTTAAGTAAAGCATTTTTGGGCTTTGTAATAATATTAACAAGGGCATCCGCATCAAGATTCTGAAGAGATGTAATAACAGGAATTCGTCCTACAAGCTCGGGAATAAGACCAAACTTTACAAGATCCTGAGGAATAACCTTTGAGAACAAGTCCATATTTTTAAGCTCGGATTTAGAATGAATTTCTGCACCGAAGCCGAGAACACTTTTACCAAGTCTGTCTTCAATAAGCTTTTCAATACCTGCAAAAGCACCACCGCAGATAAAAAGAATTTTAGATGTATCAATCTGTATAAATTCCTGCTGGGGATGCTTTCTTCCGCCCTGAGGAGGAACATTTGCAACAGTGCCTTCAATAATTTTAAGAAGAGCCTGTTGAACACCCTCACCGCTTACATCACGGGTAATTGATGCATTTTCGGATTTCCTTGAAATCTTATCAATTTCATCAACATAAATAATACCCTGCTCCGCTTTTTCAATATCAAAATCTGCCGCTTGAATAAGGCGGAGAAGAATGTTTTCAACGTCTTCACCAACATAGCCTGCTTCAGTAAGTGTGGTAGCATCTGCAATTGCAAAAGGAACATCAAGAATCTTTGCAAGAGTTGATGCAAGGAGAGTTTTACCAACACCGGTAGGTCCGAGAAGAAGAACGTTGCTTTTATTAATTTCAACATCATCGGGAGAAGAACGGAAAATACGCTTATAATGGTTATAAACTGCAACGCTTAAAACCATTTTAGCATCGTCCTGACCTATAACATACTCATCGAGGATAGCTTTGATTTCTTGAGGCTTCGGAAGCTTCTTTGTAGCTTTTTTTACTTGCTTTGCTTCAGGTTGATTCTGAATACCCTCAACGATATCCATACAAAGCTCAACACACTGGTCGCAAATATAAACTCCGGGACCGGAAATCATCTGCCCTACCTGCGCCTGCGGTTTACCGCAGAACGAACAGCGAATTTTATCGTTTGTTCCTTTTTCGTCACGTGCCAAAGGATTTTACCTCTTTTCGATAATCTTATCTGCAAGACCATAAGCTACTGCTTCTTCTGCAGTGAGCCAATTATCTCTTTCTGTATCGTTAAATATTTCTTCAACGCTCTTGCCTGTATTTTCAGCAAGGATTTTATTTAAACGGTCTTTAGTTCTCTTAATATGGTCTGCGGCAATAAGAATTTCTGTAGCCTGACCCTTTGCACCACCGAGAGGCTGATGAATCATAACCTCTGCATTAGGAAGAATATATCTTTTTCCCTTAGTACCGGAAGAGAAAAGGAATGCACCCATTGAAGCAGCCATACCCATACAAATTGTTGAAACATCACATTTAATGTATTTCATTGTATCGTAAATAGCAAGACCTGCTGTTACACTGCCACCGGGGCTATTGATATAAAAACTGATGTCTTTCTCAGGGTCCTGTCCTTCGAGGTAAAGAAGCTGAGCAACAATAATGCTTGCTGTTGCATCATTAACTTCATCAGAAAGAACAATAATTCTGTCATTTAAAAGACGGGAAAAAATATCGTAGGAACGCTCACCGCGATTGGTTTGCTCCACAACATAAGGAATAAGTGCCATTAACACAACCTCCTGAATTAATTTTGCAAATTAGATTATTGGTCAAATCTAAGCTTTTAATCAATAAACCGCCCCAGAAGATAACTGAGGCGGAAAAAATATTAATTATTCAGCCTTTTCAGCATCTGCTTTTTTCTTTGCAGGAGCTTTCTTTGCTGCGGGCTTCTTAGCAGTTGTTTTCTTTTCTGCTGTTTCAGCCACTTCAGCATCAGCTTTCTTCTTTGCAGGAGCTTTCTTTGCAGGTTTTTCTGCTTTTTCCTCTGCATCCTCTGTTTTAGCAGCAGCTTTCTTCTTTGCACCCGCAACAGCTGTATCCTTTACAAGGTCCATAGCCTTTCTGCAAGCAAGGTCTGCTTTAACATCTTCTGCAGCAACAAGAGTTTTAATCTTGTCGAGAGGCATATTGTAAGCATCTGCATAAGTTTTAAGCTCTGTTTCGATATCTTCATCAGAAATCTCGATTTTTTCAAGCTCTGCAACTTTTTCAAGAGCAAGACGAAGCTTAACCTGTTTTTCTGCACCGTCTTTGTAGCTATCACGAAGAGCAGCAACATCCATACCAAGATACTGAAGGTACATATCCATGCTCATACCCTGAGCGCGAAGTCTGTAATCAAATTCGTTAATCTGATTGTCGATTTCTTTTTCAATCATAACTGCAGGGATTTCTGCAATAACATTGTCGCAAAGAGTATCCATAACTGCGCTTTCAAAAGCACGGTCTGCAGCAGCCTGTTTACGAGCTTTGATTTCTTCTTCAAGGCTCTTTTCATAATCTGCGATTGTATCAAATTCGCTGACATCTTTTACGAATTCATCATCGTATTTGGGAAGCTCTTTCTTCATAATCTTATGAAGCTTGATTTTGAATACTGCTTCTTTACCTGCAAGCTCTTCTGTGTATTCCTCGGGGAATGTAACATTCACGTCAAATTCCTCATCAACCTTATGGCCGATAACCTGCTCTTCAAAGCCGGGAATGAAGCTGCCGGAACCGATCACCAGATGCTGATGCTCGGCGGTGCCGCCTTCAAACTTCACGCCGTCCACGCTGCCGCTGTAGTCCAGCTCAGCATTGTCGCCGTTCTCCAGCGCACGGTCGGTCACTTCGATGCTGCGGGCAACCTTCTTGCGCTCCTGCTCCAGACGGGCGTCGATCTGCTCGTCGGTGACGGGATGCATATGCTTGGTGACTTCCAGACCCTTGTAGTCGCTCAGCTTCACTTCAGGCATCACGAACACTTCGGCGGTGAACACAACGTCCTTGCCCTTTTCGATGGTTTCCACATCGACTTCGGGACGGCTGACGGGCTCGATGCCGCTTTCGGTGACAGCCTTGGTATAGGCATCCGGGAACAGAATTTCCAGCGCATCGTCATAGAAGACGGCGCTGCCGTACATGCTCTCGATCAGGCGGCGGGGGGCCTTAAGTCGGGTCGTAGCCATGTCGTTCT
>JAZUOL010000004.1:0-23049 GCA_045604605.1 Acutalibacteraceae bacterium
CTTCATGCACGTCCCGCTACTTTCTTTATTCAGAAAGCTAACGAGTTCAAGTCTTCAATCTGGCTTGAGAAGGAAGAAAGAAGAGTTAATGCAAAGAGTCTTCTCGGTGTTCTTTCTCTCGGTATTATGGGTGACACCGAAATCCGCATCATTGCAGGCGGTGTTGATGAAGAGCAGGCAGTTAATGCACTTGTTGCATTAGTTGAAAGCGGCTTCGCAGAGGCTTAATTGGATTTTCAGTGGCGGTAAAGGGTGACCTTTACCGCTTTTTTATAGTGCTAAGTTGAGAATGGAAAGTGGAAAGTTAAGGGTCTGCGACGCATTTTAAAATGTTTGGAAGCGGAGCTTCCCCGAAATTTTCCATTTTCCACTTTCCATCTTCAATTTGAAAGGGGTGAGTATATGGAACAAAGATTGCGCCGATTAAAAGATAAGGCAAATAAATTACCTTTATCTCCGGGCGTTTATATTATGAAAGATAAAAATAATGAAATAATTTACATCGGTAAGGCGAAGGCTCTCAAAAACAGAGTCAGCCAATATTTCGGGGCTCAGGAGAAGCATCTTCCAAAGGTGCAGAAAATGGTTGAAAATGTGCAGGATTTCGACTATATACTCACAGATAGTGAGTTTGAAGCTCTTGTTCTTGAATGTAGCCTTATAAAGCAGAATATGCCAAAATACAATATTCTTTTAAAGGATGATAAGGGCTTTAGTTATATTAAGGTTACAAAAGGTGATTGGCAGAATATTTATGCAGTTTTACAAAAGGATGAGGAAGAGGCAGAATATATCGGTCCTTATACGGCAGGCTTTTCCGTAACTCGCGCTGTGGAAGAAGCTAAAAAGGTTTTCAAGCTTCCTACTTGCTCAAAGGTTTTTCCCCGTGATATAGGAAAGGAGCGTCCTTGTCTGAATTTTCATTTGGGTATTTGTTGCGCGCCCTGCTCAGGTAAACTTAAAAATAGTGAATATAAGAAAAATGTTTCAGATGCTCTTGATTTTCTTAAAAATGGCAGTAAAGAAACTATAAGACGATTAACTGAGCAAATGAATGAAGCGTCAGAAAATCTTGAGTTTGAAAAGGCGGCAAAGCTTCGTGATACAATAAAAAGTATCGAGAAGGTAGGCAGCAATCAGAAGGTTGTTTCTTCCACTTATAAGGAACAGGATGTTTTTGCACTTTCAGTTATGGATGGTAAGGCTTGCTTTGCTGTTCTCAGGTTTGAAGATAACAGGCTTTTTGATACGGAGCATTTCTTCGCTGAAGAGGGTGATAAAATCTCTGATATGCGAGAAGAATTTATCACCTCTTACTATTCAATGAACAGAAAAATTCCTCCGAGAATTGAAATTGACGGAGAAATTGAAGACAAAGAGAATATAGAAAAATGGCTTTCTGAAAAGCGAGGCACAAATGTAAGTATTGTTATACCTCAAAAGGGTGTCCAGGCAAAGCTTGTTGAGATGTGCAAGTCTAACGCTTCGCAAAAGCTCCTTGATAAATACAGGGTTAATGACAGAAACAGAGAAGCTCTTGAAGAGCTTTCGCTCCTTCTCGGTATGTCAAAAATTCCTGAATATATTGAGGCATATGATATTTCCCATACGGGCGGTAGCGATAATGTTGCAGGTATGGTAGTTTTCAAGGATGGTAAGCCACTTAAAGCAGCATACCGTCGTTTTGCCATAAAGGGATTTAGTGGTCAGGATGATTACCGCTCAATGAACGAGGTGCTTTCCCGCCGTTTTGAAGAATATTATGCCCATAAGGAAAAGGGCGAAACAGTAGGCTTTGCAAGGCTTCCTGATTTGATTTTGCTCGATGGTGGCAAGGGTCAGGTTAATGCGGTTTTACCTCTTTTAAAGGAATATAATATTGATGTCCCCGTATTTGGTATGGTGAAAAACAGTAAGCACAGAACCTCTGCAATTTCAACCGCAGGTGGCAGGATTGATTTTAATGCAAGAAAAAAAGCCTCTCAGCTTGTTACCAATATTCAGGATGAGGTGCACAGATTTTCCGTTGCATATCATCATAAAAAGCATACAAAATCTGCCCTCACCGCATCACTTACAGACATTAAAGGTATCGGGGAAAAGAAAGCAAAAAATCTTATAATTAAATTCAAAACAATGGATGCCATAAGAAATGCTGCAAAAGCAGAATTGATGAGCGTTCCCGGTATAACCGAAGCCAATGCAATTGAATTAATAAAAGCATTTAAGGGTGAATAAAGCAAGGAACAGACCTCAAAAAGTCTGTTCCTTAATTTTATCTGTATTGAAAATCCCAATCGGGTTCGCCATCGCAATTTTCTTTCATTTTTTCATTCCAATTGCAGAAAATTTCGGTGTATTTATCATTTAAAAATACATTAAGATATTTATCAAAGTTAGGGGAGAGCGGCATATTTTTTATGCTCTCAAGAGATGTGAAGAAAACCTCACCCTCATCAGTACTTTTCAAAAGCTTACCACTGTATTCGGTGGTTTTATAAAATAACACTATATATTTATCGTTCGTATCCGTATTGTGCCAATGAACACAGCCGCAGTGCTTAAGATTTTTTACATCTAAACCGGTCTCTTCCTTTACCTCTCTTACAGCGCTGTCGTAAAAGCTTTCGCCGTTTTCAACGTGGCCGCCCGGGAAAGTGACACCGCACCAATATTTGACCCTTCTTTGCACCAGAATTTCTTTGGTGCTCGGGTTTTGTACCATAACCATATTTGTCAGTTCGATTTTCGGCATAAGCTTCTCCTTTTTCTTAGTGCGATAATTTTATCACCAAGAAAACTATTTGTCAATCAGCAGAACTTGGTTGAGGAATAGAAAGTTATTTGTAAGACAAAAGCTGATATGACAAAAATTACATGCTTCTTAAATGCAAAAGGCACAAAAGTAAAATAACAAAATGAATTGCCCCTGAACTTTGGCGGTTCAGGAGCAATTTAGCGTTAAAAACTATTATTATTTTTCTTCTTTCTTCTTGTGGAAAAGAATCTTATCAACGGGGAAGTAGAGGAAGAATTGAAGCGCGGAGCAAATCATTGTTGCGATATTTTTTGCTGCAGTTTCGTTACACCATTCAAAGCCGAGGAAAACATCCTTAAGAGTGGGGTTAAGCCAAGCTGAGAAAAGTATAAGAGCGATAGTGAAAACTATGTAAATTGGAAGAGCAATTGCAATGTTTGCACCTGAATTGAAGGTTTTTTCTTTGTTTACAAAGAAAGCAACAATCTGAGCAATAATGTTTGCAACGTTACTAACGATAAAGTAACCTAAACCACCAACTGCAACGGGGTATACGAAAACCCACCAGCTGAAAGGCTCGGTGTAAAGCTCCTGAATTGCGGGAATGAGCTGAAGTGTGTTGAGAAGAACGAACTGAACAATCATTGCAAGAAGGCTTACAACAATGAACTTAACAAACTGCCAGATTGTCACAAGGATTGAACCCTTGGATTCAGCAGCTTTGTCGATGTCTTTTAATTTTGCCATAACATTTATCTCCTTTAATCTGGATTTGTAAAGATACTAACATATTTAAAAAAATAAGTCAACAAATTAGCTTTTTTCTTTATTGAAAAGAGCAAAAATACATTGGCGTTTTTTTAACAATTTGTACATTGACAAATATTTTTAGTTGATTTATAGTATAATCAATTCCCAATGGGAAATATTACTAATAATATACTTTTTGAAAGGGTGGTTATAATGGAACTTAAAGGTTCAAAAACCGAAATGAATCTTCGTGCAGCTTTTTCAGGTGAAAGCGAAGCAAGAAACAAATACACATATTTTGCATCAGTTGCTAAAAAAGAAGGCTTTCAACAGATAGCTGCTATTTTTGAAGAGACTGCAAATAACGAAAAAGAACACGCTAAAATGTGGTTCAAGGAGCTTAAAGCTCTTGGTAATACTGCAGAAAATCTTCTTGCAGCCGCAGAAGGCGAAAACTACGAATGGACTGATATGTACGCTACATTTGCTGATGAAGCAGAGGAGGAAGGCTTTACAGAGCTTGCTGCAAAGTTCCGTGCAGTGGCAAAAATTGAAAAATCCCACGAGGAAAGATATAGAAAGCTTCTTTCTAATGTTGAAATGCAGCAGGTATTTGAAAAAGCAGAGGAAACAATGTGGGAATGCCGTAACTGCGGTCATCTCGTAATGGGTAAAAAGGCTCCTGAGGTTTGCCCCGTTTGCGCTCATCCTCAAAGCTATTTTGAAGTAAGAAAAGAAAACTATTAATTTTTAAGCAGGACTGCTGAATTGAGTTGATACTTAATTCAGCAGTTCTTTTTTGTATATTTTCACAATTTCTGCGCTCTCTATTTAGTAAGTAATTTCGTTGACTTTGTAATGTGTTTTTTGTTAAAATATATATGTATATTATATATCTATGCATTTCCAAAGGAGAATGAAAAATGGGTGTTAATGAATTTGCTGCTAAGGCAGTCAGAGTCATCGGTAAAAGAGGCTCAAAAAAACTTATAAGAAAAGGCATTAAGGCAGATCCGCTTCCTCGTCCTATGCCAACGGTTATTAAAGGCGAGAGCTATGTTTGCGGTTATGCATCGAGAGTTGTTATGCCTAAAGATATTCATGCAAAAAAATATTGGATTGCAGGTCACGGTATGGGCCACGTAATCGAAAAGATTCATGACAATATTACTGTTAGTGCAATGTGGATTGGTGCGGATGATAACGGCGGCTATATTCATATCAGTGCAGACATTATCGGCCTTACAAACTTTGAGCTTAATATAGTTCGTGACAGACTTAAGGATTTAATGGAAGAAAGCAAATGCGCCGGTGTTTTTATTTCCTGTACGCATACTCATGCAGGCTTTGATACTGTAGGTTATTGGGGTCAGCTTTATAAGCTTCAGAGCGGTAAAGACCCTGAATATATGGATTTACTTTTGAAATCTCTTGAAGAGGTTGCAAGAGAGGCTTATGCAAAGCGAAAAGCAGGTAAGCTTTATGTAGGTACTGTAAAGGTTCCTGAGGCGCAGTACTGCAAAAGAGAGCCAAACGCTATGCACGATGTTCTCACAAGAATTCGTTTTGTTCCTGATAATGGCAGTACAGAAATGTGGTTCTTGAATTATGCTGCCCACCCCAATACTCTCGGTGGTGACAACAGAGAGTGTAGTGCGGACTACCCCTATTGGCTCAGAAAAACAATCAAAAATGAAAAGAGAGTGCACGTTCTTTATGGCGTTGGTGCTATCGGTGCGGTTGACCCCGGTGATTTCTGCGATGATAAGCCCGAAAGAACACGTATCCAGGGCGAAACTCTTGGTAAAGCAGCTTTGGGTATTGATAATGAGAAGGAAATGCCTGTTGAAATTACTGTTCTTCAGCAGAAATATTATTCACCCGTTGATAATGGCCTTCTTGCTCTTATGGCAACAATCAACGCTTGCTCTTCACAGCGTTATCCTTGTGAAAAGGGTGACCTTGGTCTTGCACTTTTAACAGAAATGGTTTACATAAAGCTGGGTACTCAGCAAATTCTTATGCTTCCCGGTGAGCCATTCCCCGAGGTTGTATATGGTGGCGCTGCTCCCGCAGAAAGCTCTGCAACAGGTAAGGGAACAGACATTAACCCCACACCTCTTATTGATATTGTCGGTGATAAAGAGCTTCTTGTTTTCTGTGTTACCAATGATATGACAGGTTATTGCGTAACACCTAATGACTTCATCCTTCATAAAACTCAACCCTACATCGAGCAGGGTAAGGATGTTTTCGACAGAAGGCATTACCATGAAACAAACTCTCTCGGTTATTTAACAAACGAAACAATGGCAGAAAATGTTGCCGATATTATGAAAAGAGTAAAATAATTAAATATGAAAGGGAAGGGGGATATTATATCTCCCTTTTCGGTGCTTTTTATGGAAAAAGAAAAACAAGTTGAATTGCTTCACAAAACCATTAACGGAGTTTTAAAAGGGTTCGCAAATTCAATCAAAGACGGTAGCGACTTTATTCCCGTTGACTCTTATGTTCCCGAAAATTTCTTCAGAGGAACAGAAAAATTTCTTAAAAATCCTTCGAAAAACGGTAAGTGGAGTTTAGGTTATGCCAATGTTAATCTGACTCCTGTTGATTATGCAAAAAGAGCATATTATATGGGCGGTTATATTGCCCCTGAAAATAAATTTAAAAACCTTATTGAAGAGGTTGTTGATGATATGCAGGGCAGAGCAATTGCCCTTGATGATGGCTCCGGCAGAGGCGTTTCGGTTTTCTGCACTATTGACTGCATCGGAACAACCAACGGCGATATCAGGGTTATCAGAAAAAAGTTCAAAGAAAAGTTTGAAGAGCTTTTTCCTGAGAAGAAAATTGCTTCAATAAATGTTTTCTCAACTCATGCTCATAGCTGCGTTGATACAGAGGGACTGTGGACTGATTTCCCCGGCAAGCTTTTAAGAAATCTTAAAAGAAAATATACGGGTAAAGGTGTTCTTGAACGCGGTGCGGACGAGCAGTATATGAGATTTTTATGCGATGGTGTCAGCGATGCACTTATAAGAGCAGTTAAAGATATGTGCGAAGGCGAAATGACAGTTGCGCAGAAGGATATAACAGAAGACTATTTTAAGAATAAAAACAGACCTTCTGCACCAAGCGTTGTAACAGATATCACCAGGCTTACTTTTACTCCTGATGATAAAAGTAAAACACCAACAATTATAGTAAATCTTCCTGCCCATCCCGATGTTGCAGGTTTACCTATAAAAGGTGAGGTCGGTTCAGGGCGTCGTCTTTGCGGTGAATATGTTCACTATATGGGTGAGATAATAAATAAAGCAGGTTATAACTTTATGTTTTTTAATGGCGCAATCTGTGCCATTTATATGGACTGCGGTGTTACAAATGATGGCGTTAAGCTTAACCACAGATATGAAATGTCTGTGCGTTTTGGAAGAGAAATCGGCAGAATTACACTTGCTCTCACAAAAACTCTTGACGAAATAAAAAAAGACAAGATTCTTTATGATGAGAAGGAAATTGCAGAGGAATCTGCAAATGCCGCTCAGAATGGCGGAGAATACACTCTTTGGTGCAAGGATTGGGAGCCTGTTGAAGAGATACAGGTTAAACCGCTTCTCAATATAAGGCTTAAAGAGGTTAAAATTCCTATTAAAAATGCACTTATGGCGGCTGCAGGAAAGCTTAAGCTTGCAAACTTCAAGGTGCTTGTTGAGGGTAAGCAGGAATATGCGGTTTATTCTGAAATCGGTTATCTTGAGCTCGGTAAGGAGCTTAAAATTTGTATGGTGCCGGGTGAATTCTGTTGCGATTTGTTGACAGGCGGCGAATCACTTTTTGCAAACGGTTCTGTTACTCATACTGATTTCGGTATTCCTTCACTCCGAGAAATTTTTGGCGAAGATACAATGGTTTTCGGTCTTGCAAACGATGCAATCGGCTATATTGTTCCTGATAATGACTATACAATGGGAGATCCTATGAACCATTATCACGAGCTTGTTTCCCTTGGCTGTAAAACAGGCTCATCCGTTATGAACGGATTTGTTGAAATGGCAAAGGAACTAAATATAAAAGAATAAAATAAAAGGAGGTTTTTTTGTGAAATATTATCTTGGAATTGACGGTGGCGGAACCCGTACTACTGCGGCAGTTTCCGATGAAAATGGTAATGTTATTTTCAAATCCGTTGGAAAAAGCATAAATTTCTATTCAGTAGGAATGGAAAAAGCACGAGAAAACCTCAGATGTGTTTTAGAAGAAATTTATGCAAATTCAGGCGAAATTGAATTTGAAGCTGCTTTTATTGGTTGCTCCGCTTTAGATGATGAAGCAAGCCAAGATGTGATAATCGCCCTTTGTGATGGCATAATTAAAGCACGAAAAATCGGTATGAACAGCGATGTTTATGTGGCACTTGCTTCATCGGGTGATGATAAATGCCGCGTTGTTGCAATTTGCGGAACAGGTTCAATTGTTACAGGTGTTGACGAAAACAATAATGTGAAAAGCAAGGGCGGATGGGGGCATATTTTCGGTGACGAGGGCTCTGCATATTCAATTGCAGTTAATGCTCTTAAAGCAGCCGCTATGCTTTATGATGAAGGTAAAAGAACCCCTTTAGTCAAAAAGGCGGAAGAATATTTCGGTGTTGATGATTTCAGAAAAGCAATTGATAAAATCTATTCCTCTGAAACAACAAAGGATGTTGTTGCAGGCTTTTCAGCTGATGTAGGAGAGATTGCGGAGGAGGATTTTGTTGCCGGAACAGTGATTCTTAATGAGGCTCATTTTTTCTCGAAAACAGTTCTTGCTCTTCTTAACGAAATGAAAAATTGCACCTTGCTTTCACTTTACGGAGGCGTTTTTCAGAATAACGAGCTTTTCAGAAATTCATTTATTGAGGATATTAAAGAATTCCATTCGGATTTGAAAATTTGTATGCTTACCTTACCACCCGAAGAGGGAGCTTTAATAATTGCGAGGAAAATGCAATGAAAAAGTATCTTGAATATATAAAAACTAATGAGAAAATAATAGAGAAAATCGCAACTGAGGGAGCGGAGAATATTGAAAAATCAGCCCGTCTTTTCAGCGAAGCTCTTATGAACAATCAAAAGATATTGTTGTTCGGCACAGGTCATTCTCATATGCTTTCGGAGGAGCTTTTTTACAGAGCAGGCGGACTTGTTAAAATTCAGCCGATTTTAAACCCACCTCTTATGCTTCATATTTCTGCATCTGAAAGCACAATAGCTGAAAGGGTGGAGGGCATTGCCCAAAATCTTTTTAATGAATATGGGATTAAAGATAATGATGTTATTGTTATAATTTCAAACTCCGGAAGAAATGGTGTTATAGTTGATATGGCGCTCCTTTGCAAAGAAAAAGGCGTGAAGGTAATCGCTCTTACAAATCTTAAACATACATATTCAGGTGAATCCCGTCATAAAAGCGGTAAAAGGCTTTGTGAGATTGCAGATGTAGTTTTAGATAACTTTGGTTGCATTGGTGACGCCTGCGTTGAGGTTGAGGGTGTGGATGGTAAAATCTGTCCCACATCAACAGTAAGCGGTGCGCTTATTCTCAATGCAGTTGTGGCAGAAGCTGTTGATATTTGTGCAAAAAAAGGTTTTGTGCCCGAGCATTTTGCCAGCTCAAATATTGACGGCGGTGACGAAATAAACAACAAATTCGTTGAAAAATATAAACAGGAGATAAAGCATTTATGATTTACCCCGTACCTCAGAAAAACAATCTTAATGGTAAGAAAATCAGCGTGAAAGCGGTTAATATTTCAGGCGATTGTTCAGAACTTGCAAGTAATATTTTTAATTCTTTCGGTATCGGAACTGATGGTGGTTTCAATGTTGAAATTAAAGTTAGTGACAGTAAGAAGACTACTTATATAGACGAGCTTTCCCGATTGACAGATGAGAAATATTTCGTAGCTGTGACAGAAGATAAAGCGATTGTAGAAGCATCTTCAAAGCGTGGCGTATTCAGAGGGATAAACACACTTTGCAAGCTCATTAAAAACGACGAGCTTAAAGCGGGTGAGCTTGAAGATTATCCGCTTTTTAAAACTCGTGGCTATATTGAAGGCTTTTATGGTAAAACCTGGAGCGATGAAAAGCGCCTTTCTGTTATGCGCCTTATGGCAAAATACGGAATGAACACTTTCTACTATGCTCCTAAGGATGATGCTTATCACAGAGAAAAATGGCGTGAGCTTTACCCTGAAAATGAACTTAAATCATTAAAAAATCTCTATGATTTTGCAACAGAAAATCAGCTTGATTTTGCCTGGTGCATAGGCCCCGGGCTTACATATAAATACACCTCGGAAGAGGATTTTGATTTGCTTATTGAAAAAATCAAAAGCATTTATAAAATCGGTGTAAAAACCTTTGGTCTTCTTCTTGACGATATTCCTTGGGAATTTCAGTATGAGGAAGATAAAGCGAAATTTGACGGCATAGTTGATGCACATATTTATTTAATAAACAAAACTTACAATGCTCTTAAAGAGCTTGACAATAATATTAATCTTACAGTTTGCCCCACTCAATATAGCGGTGATGAAAAGGGCTACTATATTTCAAAGTTTGGTCAGGGTATTCCTACGGATGTTAAAATGTTCTGGACAGGTGCGGAAATCTGTTCAAGAGTTTTAACAGTCAGAGAAGCAGATGAGCTTTTCCGCTCAACAAATCATAAACCGCTTTTCTGGGACAATTTCCCTGTTAATGACTGCGAAATGTTTCAGGAAATGCACCTTGGTGCAATAATCGGCAGAGACAGAGAGCTTTATAAGCATTGTGAAGGACTTATTTCCAATGTTATGGAGTATGCAGAGTGTTCAAAGATTCCTCTTATGACAATTGGGGATTACCTTTGGAATCCCACCGCATACAATCCTGATGAATCTCTCAAAAATGCCCATAAAGAGGTTTTGGGAGATAGAGCGGAAGCCTTCAAATACTTTGCAGACCATTTGGGTGTTTCCTGCCTTTCAAAATATAGCTCCGCTTTAATGAGCGATACTCTTGCACATATTAATTTCCTTAATGCAAACGGTGATAGGGAAGGTGCACTTAAAGAATTTAAAGAATATAACATTAATATGAGAAATTGCCTTGCTATGTTAGAGGACGCAAGTGTTGAACTCTTTAAGGAAATGACAAAATGGGTTAAGAAGTTTTCAATGTGTTGCGAGTTATTGGATGCAATATATAACACATGGGAAAACCCAACAGAAGAAAATTATAATATACTCAAAGACTTAACAGAGAAATATAATTCCGACGGCACAATATTAACAGGCTTCTGTCTTCGCGAAGCAGCAGAGAAGACTTTGAATTTGTATTGAGAAAGAGCAAGCAGTTATCGGATTTTGTGCTTGACTGAGGTATTATATAAAAATGTTCGGAGGTGAATTATGTTACATTTAATAAAAGGCAGAGCAGGAAGCGGTAAAACAGCAAAAATGCGTCAGATTATTTTTCAAATGGCTGAAGGTAGCGGTAGCAGGCCCTTGCTTCTTGTTCCCGAACAATTTTCCTTTGAAACCGAAAGAATAATGCTGCAGCTTCTCGGGCCTAAGAACTTAAAAAATATTGATATATACAGTTTTCCCAGAATGGCATTTTCAGAATTACAAAAGAAAGGTGCAGGAAACCTGAAAACTGCTGATAATGGTATTAAATCTGCAATTATGAGCGAAGCTTTGATGCAGCTTGAGGGAAGACTTAATATTTTTTCTAATGTAAGGCATAATTCAACTGCTCTTTCACCCCTTGTTGATTTTTGCAGGGAGTTAAAATATTGTTGTATTGATAGCGAAAGCCTCAACGAAAAGCTTGAAGGCTCAACTAATTCTTTTCTGAAAAATAAATTAACTGAATTGGATTTGATAAGATGCTCTTATGAAGCTCTTTTGACCCAAAGCTATTTTGATGACAGTGATGCGGTGAGCTTGTTTACAGAAGCTGCAGTTGAAACCGGTTATTTTAAGAATAAAACATTGTTTATAGATGGCTTCAGAGATTTTTCGAAGCAGGAATTGGAATGTCTTAAATTGGCTCTTGCAGAATGTGATGATGTATATATTACTGTTTGTGTTGATGAAAAAGTAAAAAAGTTTTCCTCACTTTACTATATGAAGGAGCTGGAAAATAAGCTTCGTACAATTGCCTCGAAAACCAATACTCCGGTTGACGAAAGCTTTTGCCAACAAAACGAAAATGCTTTTGCACCCGATATTCTGAAGCTTGAAAGATCACTTTTTTCAAGCGGAAAGCCGGAGAAAGTCAATTATAATGGGGATATCGTTGTTGCAAAATGCTCCGATAGCGAAAATGAGGCTCTCTTTGTTGCGAATACAATAAAAAAGCTTCTTAAATCAGGAGAATACAGGTGCCGTGATATTGCGGTTATCGAGCGTACCAATGGCACTTATAAAAAAAGTGTCATTGATGCGCTTAAAAGGCTTTCTATTCCTGTTTTTGATGACAGCAGACAGCCTCTTTCTACGGAAACTCTTTTTATAAATATCTGCTCAGCGCTTGAATGTGTTTCCAAAGGCTTTACCACTCAATCTCTTATGAGTTATCTTAAAACAGGTCTTACGGGGCTTTCTGTTTCTGAAATTTCAAAACTTGAAAAATACGCTCTTGTATGGGATTTAAAGGCATCGGGTTGGCAAAAGGATTTTACAATGCACCCTGATGGATTCGGTGAGGAAGCAGATGAAAAATCTCAAAAGAGATTAGAAGAATTGAATTTAATTCGTAAAAAAGTAATTTTGCCTCTTTTAAAATTGAAGAAGGATTGTGAAGATGCAGACGGCAAGGAAATAGCATCTGCAGTTTATGAGTTTATTATTAACACGAGGATTAAAGAAAATCTTTATAAATTAACTGTTGAATTGGATGAGGGTGGTTTTTCCGTTGAAGCAAACCGTCAGGAATATTCCTGGAATGTTTTAATGCATATTCTTGATACAATGGCTCTTCTGACAGATGGAAAATACTATTCCTTGAAGCGTTGGTATGAGCTTTTTATGATACTTGTTTCCTCAGGAGATATGGGTGAAATTCCCCAGGGGCTGGACGAGGTAACAGTTGGTTGCGCTGACAGAATACGCCTTGAAAAAACTAAGATTGTTTTCCTTGTGGGAGTTAATAAAGATGAGTTTCCTCTGGTAAATGTGGGGGGCGGTGTCCTTACTGACGCTGACAGAGTTCTTTTGACAAATCTTGGCATTGAGGTGCGTCCTCCGTTTGAAGATACAGTTGATGAAGAGCGCTTTATTGCTTATTGCGCAATTACCGCCGCTTCAGAAAAGCTTTATATAACTTATAAATGCAATGACGGTGAAGGTGGTGCGCTTTTTAAATCTGAAATTGTTTCAACGGTTGAGAGTTTGTTTGAAAATTTCAATACGGTTGTTACTTCTGAATTGCCTGCTGAGTATTTCATTGAAAGTGAGGAAAGTGCATTTTCGGCTTTTTCTAAAAATTATCTTAATAACAATGAAATAAAATCTACCCTTAAGGCATATTTTGAAAACAAAAAAGAGTATGAGGGTAAACTCAATGCACTTGAAATATTAAGTGGTAACGAACCCATTGAATTTAAAGAAAGCGAAAATTCAAAAGCTCTCTTTGGTGAAGATGTATATATTTCCGCAAGTAAGGTTGAGAGCTTTTATAACTGTCCTTTTGCGTATTTTATGCGCTATGGACTTGGTGCTGAGCCCTTAAAGGAAGCGACTCTTGACCCTGCTCAGAGCGGTACAATAATCCATCTTGTTATGGAAGAAATATTGAGAAAATACCCCCAGGCTGAATTTATTGCAACACCCGATGACGAATTGCGAGAAGCTGTTTCATCGGTTTTAAAAGTATATCTTGAGGAGAAAATGGGTGGACTTGAAGAAAAAAGCGAAAGATTTATGAAGCTTTTCTATCGCCTTGTTGATGTTTCAATGTCAGTTATTGACCGTTTAAAGGTGGAATTCGGAATAGGAGAATTTGCGCCCTGCGATTTTGAATTGAGAATAGGCGGTAAGGAAATTCCCGCTTATGAATTACCTTTGAATGAAGGTAAGGTGCGCGTTACAGGCTCAATTGACCGAGTTGATTTAATGGAAAAGGACGGAATAAAATATATTCGGGTTGTAGACTATAAAACAGGTCAGAAGGAGTTTAAATTATCTGAGCTCTTTGACGGTCTTAATATTCAGATGGTTCTTTATCTGATGGCATTGGAGAAAAATGGCGGTAGTTATTATGGTGATATAATACCCTCAGGTGTTTTGTATCTGCCCTCCAGAATAGGTCTTAAAAATTATCTGGGTGAAAGGAACCCCGATGATGCAGCTATAGAAAATCAGAAAAGAAAGAGCGGTAAATTATCGGGTATGATTTTAGACAGTCCTGTTGTGTTTAACGGAATGGGTGTTGATACCTATCCCGATTATTTCCCTGCTACCTTCAATTCGAAAGGTGGAGCAAAGGGCAACTATTATTCATTACCTCAATTTCATTCGCTTTCCCGATTGATTGACCATAAAATTGTTTCAATGGGGAATGCCTTGCATAAGGGTATAATACCCGCTTTGCCATTGGGCGAAAGCGATAAAAAAGATGGCAAAATGTGCGAATATTGTTCTTACAGGTCTGTTTGCGCAAGAGAGGGTGGCGAGCCTTTTAATAAAATATCAAAGCTTACCCATTTAAAAGCCCTTGAACGATTGGACGGTGAAGGAATTGAGTAGAAATTGGACTGATAATCAAAAAAAAGCAATTGAAGCCCGTAATATGCAAATACTTGTTTCTGCTGCCGCAGGTTCAGGTAAAACCTCAGTTCTCACCGAAAGGGTTAAAAGGATACTTTGTGATACGGAAAATCCTTGTGCAGTTTCCGAAATTCTTGTTGTTACCTTTACCCGCGCTGCTGCTAATGAAATGCGGGATAGAATTTATAAAGCTCTCGGGACTGAAATAGAAATAAATAGTGAAAACGGTGATTATCTTCGCCGTCAGATGACTCTTTTACCAACTGCAGACATCTGTACTATGGACTCTTTCTGTGCAAAGCTTGTGAGAGAAAATTTTCATCTGGCAGATGTTGGAGCAGATTTCAGAATTCTTGATGAAAAAGATGAAAAGGAATTAATGCAATACGCCATAAAAGATGTAGTTAATGGATTTTATGAGGAAAATGACCCTGATTTTCTGTCCTTAAGCGAAATGTTCCTCAGTGAGCGTGACGATGTTAAGCTTGAAGAGATAATCGAAAATCTATATAATTTTTCTCGTTCTTATCCGTCACCAAGCTTGTGGCTTGATGAGGTCTGCAAGAAATTCTCTCCTGAAAAGGATCCGTTTTCAACAGGCTGGGTTGATTATTGTGCTAAATATCTGTTGATGTTTGCAGATTTTTATTACCATAGATTGCGCCGTTGTGTTGCTCTTATTGAAGAAGATTCAGGCAACACCTCAAATTATACCGATCGTTTTAATATGAGTGCGGAAAATCTCCGGGTGCTTATTGAGCTGTTGGAGAAAAAGGACTGGGATTCTGCAATTAATCACTTGAGAAACGGAATTGTTGTTAAGCCCCGTCTTAAAGGTAAAAATGGTATTGACGAAGACCTTAAAGCAGTAGCTGAGAAGGTTTTTGAAAGCTTTGAGAACAACTTGAAATCAATTAATAATCATACTTTACCATTGCTTTCTGAGCATAAAGAGGATTGCGAAACACTTTACCCCATAGTCAAAAAGCTTTGTGAGGCTGTAAACAGACTGGCAAATGCTCTTGATGAAATGAAAAAAGAGCGTAATTCTTATGGCTTTGATGATATTCTTCATAAGGCAATTGATTTGCTTGCGGATTTTTCTGCGGGTGAACCTGAAAAAACACCTCTTGCACAGGAGCTGACCGCCAAATATAAAGAAATCCTTATTGATGAATATCAGGATACAAACAAAGCCCAGAATACTATTTTTGAAATAATTTCAAAAGATAAAACCAATCTGTATACAGTTGGTGATGTCAAGCAAAGTATTTACGGCTTCCGTCTTGCAAGTCCTGATTTATTTATGGGATTAAAGAACTCTCTTTCGGATTATAACGGTGAGGTTAAACCTTCTCAGATTATTCTTGAAAATAATTTCCGTAGCAGAGAGGGAATAACAAAATCTGTTAATGCGGTTTTCTCAAACATTATGTCAAAGGAAATGGGAGAGATTGAATATAACGAGAAAGAGTATTTGAATTACAGTGCAAAGTATTCTGAAAAGCAAACTCCTGATTTGGAGGTAATCTGCGTTAATGCAGATAAAAAGGACGAATTTGCACCAACCGAGCCGGAAACAGTTGCAAGGTATATAAAAAGCATAGTCAGTTCAGGCGCTACTGTTAAGGATGAAAACGGTGAAAGAAAGGTGCGTTTTGGTGATTTTTGCATTCTTCTGAGAAGTGCCAAAGGTAAAATGGGTGCCTATGCAGAGGAATTGAAGAAGCTTTCAATTCCCGTAACAAGCTCTGCAGACTGTGAAGCAACATTATCAAAGGAAATTCAGTTCTTATCATCTCTTGTTAAGGTGATTAATAATCCTTTAATTGATATTCCTTTGATATCAGTTCTGGTTTCTCCCGTATTCGGTTTCACACCCGATGAGCTTTCAAAAATCCGGATGATTGACAGAAAAGCGGATTTTTATGTTTGTCTTTCAAAATATGCGGAAGATAATAAAAAAGCAAAGGTTTTCCTGGATAAAATTCAGCTTTATCGCAATATTTCCGCAACTTACCCTATTGATGAGTTTGTAAGATTTATTGTTAATGATACTGCAGTTTCTGATATTTATTATGCTGCAGGCGAGGGAGATATAAGAAACGCTAATATCAAAGGCTTTCTTAAACTCTCAAAGGATTTTTGCGATAGCGGAAGAAACGGGTTAAGTGATTTTGTACGCTATATTGATATTGCAGCAGAAAAAGATGGTTTGAAGAGCCTTGATAGTGGCTTTTTTGACGATAACAGCGTTAAGATTATGTCCATTCACAAAAGTAAAGGGCTTGAATTTCCTTATGTTATTATTGCAGATTGTTCAAAAGGCTTTAATAAAACTGATGCATATAAGCAAATGCTTATTTCTCGGGATACCGGTGTGGGAATGAGAATAAGAAATGATGATTTGTTTACCCGTTATCATTCTCTTTCTTCAAATGCCACCGAAAATGCCATATTATTCAGTTCGATTTCCGAGGAGCTTCGGGTTCTGTATGTTGCAATGACAAGAGCAAAAGAGCATTTGACATTTTTCATTAATGTCTGCGATAATACTCTTGCAAACAGAGTAAGGCTGAATCATTTATTGAAAAATGATTTCACCGATAAAATGCACCCATATGCAGTTTTTCGTGCAGGTAGTATGGCGGAATGGATTTTATATTGCTTGTCAGGTCATCCTGATGGTGATATCATACGGGATGTATTTGGTATTCCGTCGTATAGCTTTTCGGAAAATTCTGAATTTCGTTTCGATTGCTCTTATATTAAAAGCAGGTACGATGATTTTACAGTTGAAAAAACTAAAACCGAAGAAATTCCTGTAAATGAAGAATTGCTTTTGAAAATAAAGAATAATATTGAATATGTTTATCCTTATGATTATTCAGGTGTTCTGGCGAAAAGGACAGCATCTTCAACGGAAGCTACGCGCAAAAAGAGAGAATATTTCGGAGCTGCAAAGCCGAAATTCCTTAATGAAAGCTTTAGTGGTGCAGACAGGGGAACGGCAGTTCATAAATTTTTGGAGCTTTGCGATTTTTCTTGTGCATTCAATGATTTTGAAAAGGAAAAATCAAGACTTAAAAATACTAATCTTATAACAGATGATGAATTGCAGGTGCTTGATAAAAATGCAGTTAACAGCTTCTTTGATAGCGATGTCGGCAAAAGACTTTTAGCTTCGGATGAGGTTCTTAAAGAGTATGAATTTGCAATTTTTAAGAATGCAAACGAGCTTTATGAGGATTTGCAGGAAAGCGCAAAAAATGAAAAAATTGTTGTTCAGGGTAAGCTTGACTGTGCATTTAAAGAAGCGGACGGATATGTTCTCATAGATTATAAAACCGACAAGGTTACAGATGAGGATTATTATATTTCTGTTTATAAAAATCAGCTTGAAATTTATGCAGATGCTCTTTTTCAGTGTACCGGAAAGACTGTGAAAGAAATCTATATTTATTCCTTTAAACTTGAGAAGTTTATTAAGCTATAAAGAGTAGGTGAGGTGCTTTTATGAACAAAAAGTATGGTTTGTTAATAGCTTGTTTTGCCGGCGTTTTGTTAGTTATTATCCTCATTATTTCAGGTGTAACCAAAACTGATGAAACAAAAACTCCTTCTGAAATACTTAGCGGTGAGGCAACTCTTCAAGCGCAAGAGGGGAATTATTCTGTTAAAATCACAACAGTTTTGGAGGCAGAACCGAATCCCGAAGAGGAAAATCCGCCTAAGGCTGACAGGGTTGCGATTGTTGTTTATGAATACACAAATGATGATATTTCTCACGGTCTTTCAATCGGAAATACTCATTTTAAAGCATACGATGCTAACGGCAGGGAACTGAAGCAGTACCCTCAGAAAGACCTTTTTGAGCCAAGTGAGGTAGGGGAATCGGGTACATTTACTGCAAGTGTTGCTTTTGCTTTGAACAGCAGGAAGAATTATATCAAGATAGAGTATTATAACGATATCTCCGCAAAAACTCCCGATGCAGTTTTTGAAAAAGAGTGGTAAAAAATAAGGAATGTATCGCTTTTGATACATTCCTTGTTTTTATTCAATATTACTTTTAAATGCCGTGTCTGTAGGGTGTTTGCCTCTGTGGTTTCTGTATTTTTCAGCACCGGATTCAAATATAATGTACTGACCTTTTTCAGCTTTAACAATGCCCTCTGCCATAGGCGGAGCGTTAATGGTTTCTTTTAATAAATCGCTGCTGCAGGCTAAAAGATTGATTTCAGTATTGTCAACTGTGAAAATTCCTGCTCTTTCTGATAAAAGAACATCATCATAAACATAAATAAATGAGTTGTTCTTTCTTCCGTAGCTTGTGGAAAAAATAATTTTTCCGCTGTTTGTAAAAGCCATACCCTGAACCTGCTCGGGAATTGCTAAGAAATAGTCGGGAATATACCCGTTAGATTCTGAATTGATTTTTTTTACGTCGGGGAGACCGTCTTTTAAAATGTAGCCTTCACAGTATGCGTAAAATGTTTCTCCGCTGGGAAGAGTTATGATTTTTTTTGCGTTCTCTTTTGTCTTTTCGTTGCTTTCAACAAAATCGCCTGACCAAAGAACACCATCATTAAAACAAGCAAAAGAGCCTTTGGTGTTAAGCTTGAAATTGCTTTCAAATTTTAGCGGATCACCATTATTAAGATTTTTTAATTTGTCAACTTCAAAAATGTAGCAGTTTTCTTCGCTTGTAATATAAACATAATTTTCTGAAGAAGCCAAACCGCCTGCGTGACCGTAATAATTCTCTCCGTCAACATTTTGTAAAGGAAATGCTTTTGTTAATTTTCCTGTTTTACCGTCAACAAGTATAATCATTGAGGGGAATGCTTCATCCTCATAATAACCGCTTACGGCATATAAATTCAGTTTGCCGATATAGCAGATGCCTTGAGGGATTATTCCTTCGAAAAGCCCGGGTATTATAAAATCAGGAGAGAATTCTTTAAAGAATTGTTTGTAATCCTCTATCTCTTTAACAACAGATTCTGTAACAACTTTTGTCTGAGTAATTTTATCGGTAATTTCTTTTGTTTTCAGGACTTCAGAATCACCGCAGGAACTAAAAAGTATAACAGCAATCAACAAAGAGGTTAATTGAATAACTTTTTTCTTCATATTATCACCTTTTAAAAGTATATCATAATAAAAATAAAATGGCAAATCATATTCAAAAGCCCATAAATTTACAAAAATAACGGAATTTACACTTTTTGCTCTTGATAGATTAATAAAACTATGGTATAATCCCTAAGGTTTGAAAACAAAGGGTTAATCCCTAAAGTGTGATGGAGGTCATTGAAGTGAAAACAATCGGTGTACTTACAAGTGGCGGCGACGCCCCGGGTATGAACGCTGCTATTCGTGCAGTAGTAAGAACTGCTTGCGAAAGCGGTATGAGAGTTATGGGTATTCGTCGTGGCTATAAAGGTCTTATAGAGGGCGATATGTATGAAATGAATCTTCGTTCCGTTTCCGATATTATTCATCGCGGCGGTACAATGCTTTATTCAGCTCGTTGCCCTGAATTTGCTGATCCTGAGGTTCAGGACAAGGCAGTTGAGGTTTGTAAGGAATTTGGTCTTGAGGGTATTGTAACTATTGGTGGTGACGGTACATTCAAGGGTGCTCGTGCACTTACTCTTAAAGGCATTCCCTGTATCGGTATTCCCGGTACAATTGATAACGACATTGCTTCCTGCGATTATACTATTGGTTATGATACCGCTCTTAATACAGTAATGGCAATGGTTGACCGCATTCGTGATACAACAGAATCTCATGACAGATGCTCTGTTGTTGAGGTAATGGGAAGAAATGCAGGTTATCTTGCTCTTAATGCAGGTCTTGCTATCGGTGCAACTTGCATTCTCATTCCTGAGGTTGATTACGATATTGATTCATACATCATCGAAAGAATGAAACGTACTCAGAAAACCGGCAAAGAGCATTTTGTTATTGTTATTGCTGAAGGTGTTAAGGGTATTGATGCTCACTCACTTGCAAAATACATCGAGCAGAAAACAGGTGTTGAAAGCCGTGCAACCATTCTCGGTCACGTTCAGCGTGGTGGTTCTCCTTCAGTTCGTGACAGAGTTCTTGCAAGCCAGATGGGTAACTACGCTGTTCAGCTTCTTAAAAACGATATCGGTAACAGAGTTGTTGCTTCATGTAAAGATAAGATTGTGGATTATGATATTATTGAAGCTCTCAATATGAAGAAAACAATTGACCTTGATCTTTACAGAATTGCAAACGAAATTTCAATTTAACATTTTTTTCAATTATAAGCAGTCCTGATTTTTCGGGACTGTTTTATTTTTTGTCAATAATTTTTCTTTATATTCACCGAAGTTTTACACAAATTAATTTGTGAAAAGAGAGGTGAACTTTTTGAAAATAAAGAAAATGTTTTTGTCTATGTTTTCCATTGTTTTATCATCTGTTTTGATGTTTTCTGTGTTTTCATCTGACATATTTGAAACTGATGCTACAGCAGATGTAAAGCTTAATGGAGTGAGCGGGAAATTCGCTGAGCTAAAAGATGATTTTTTAAACATATTTGATAACGAAGATTTAAAAGCACCGAAGAAAGAGAGCAATCAAGAGCTTCCTCAGGTTTATTTGGGTGGATATCCCATTGGGTTGAAGCTTTATGCAGACGGAGTTGTAATTGTCGGAACAGAGGCAGTTGATACCGAAAAAGGACTTGTTGACCCTGCTGAAAAAGCAGGATTAAAGATAGGGGATATTATAAAAAAAGTAAATGGTGAGCAAGTAAATAATAATGCCCGGGTTTCTGAAATTATAGAGAAAAGCGCAGGAGAAACGCTTATATTTGAGGCAGAGCGAAATGGCAAAATGTTTGAGGTTTCTTTTAACGCAGAATTTTCTGTCAATGAGCAAAAATACAAAGCGGGGATTTGGATAAGGGATAGCTCGGCAGGCATCGGAACTGTAACCTTTTGTATGCAGGACGGAGCTTTTGCATCTTTAGGACATGCGGTTTGTGATATTGATACCAAATCAACTATACCTATTTCACAGGGTGAATGTACTAATGCCAGAATAACCGGCTTTTTGAAAGGGCAGAACGGAAATGCAGGAGAGCTTTGCGGGTATCTTGAAAATGAAAAAACAGGTATCATTTACAGTAATGACCGGTTAGGAGTTTATGGTTGTTTTGACTCTTTACCGGAAAAAGGTGAATTGTATCAAATTGCATATGGTACAGAGGTTCAGACAGGAGAGGCAGAGATTATAACTACTGTTGAAAATGGTATAACTAAAAAGTATTCTGTGTTCATTGAAAAAATCGATATAAATTCAAGCGAAAACAAAAATATGATTATAAAGGTAACCGATAGGGAACTAATTGAGAAAACAGGTGGAATTATTCAAGGAATGAGCGGTTCGCCGATTATTCAGAACGGTAAACTTATAGGTGCGGTTACTCACGTTTTTTTAAATGATGCCACAGGTGGTTTTGGAATTTTTGCGGAAAATATGCTTGAAAAGTTAGAAAGTGTAAAATAAAAAAGTCAATATTTTTGATAAAAGTGTCAAACTGCACAAACTATTCGATTGTATTCGACATTTTCGAAAGATTTAATGGTTTTTTCCTTATTTGAAAAAAGAAGTAATTTGTTTAAACTAACGATATTTGTAGAAGCCTCTTGAAATAAAGGGGTTTCGGGAGTATAATTTAGCCATACTTTAGGAGGTGTTCAAATGGTTGGCAATATATCTGTTTTGTTAACTGATGAAAAGGATGATGCAACGTTGCAGCTTGCTGCGACTCTTCGTTCTAACAGAATGGAAGTGAAGCTTTGTCCTAAAAACGGAGCAGAACTTTTAAACCGGATTGAAGAAATGAATCCGGACGTTGTGGTAATGGATGCATTTTTACAGCACATTGATGCGGTGGGTGTTGTGTCGAGAATAAATATGAAGGACCCTGCAAAAAGACCCTTGATAATTGTTATGTCGGGTATTGATAACGCGAATTTTGAGCGCGAGATATTAAAAAGTGGCGTGGATTATTATTTCCTTAAGCCTATTGATGCAGATATGGTGGCTCAAAGAATTGTTCAGCTTACAAGCTGGAAGGATGTAGGTGTTACCGCCCGTTATGAGGAGCCTCAGGATTTGACTGTGACAATTACGGAAATTCTTCATCATATCGGTGTTCCTGCCCATATCAAAGGCTACAGATATGTTCGTGAGGCTATAAGACTTACAGTAGAAAATCCTGAAATGCTGAATTCTGTTACAAAAATCCTTTATCCGACTGTTGCAAAGAATTTCAAAAGCACCTCTTCAAGAGTTGAAAGGGCTATACGTCACGGTATTGAAACTGCCTGGGACAGAGGAGATGTTGATGTTCTCAATTCCTATTTCGGATATACAATCCAAAATGATAGGGGTAAGCCAACCAACTCCGAGTTTATTGCAATGATTGCAGATGATATAAGATTAAAGAGAAGAGTTTCATAACATTTTTAAAGGGGATGTAAAAAAGCGCAGACCGCATAAAACAATATAAATGAAAGGGTTACTGCAGGAGTGATACCTGAACAAGTCCAGTAAAAACGGACAATAGAAAAAAGAGACCTCCTATGGTAGAATTAAAGGAACTACCATAGGAGGAATTTTTGTGTCAAGAAAGTATCAAAACATTAAACAATATGAAAAAGAAATATTTGAATTAAAG
>JAZUOL010000005.1:0-5363 GCA_045604605.1 Acutalibacteraceae bacterium
TATTTGCTATTTGCTATTTGCTATTTGCTATTTGCTATTTGCTATTTGCTATTTGCTATTTGCTATTTGCTATTTGCTATTTGCTATTTGCTATTTGCTATTTGCTATTTGCTATTTGCTATTTGCTATTTGCTATTTATCAAAGCTTCAAGCGCAGAGAAATTGATGAAGCAGAGTTATTTACGAACCGAAGCTGTACAAAGGGTACTGCGAGGTGAGTAAATGCTCTGATTCGCGATTTATCAAAGCTTATTTCTTATAATCTTACCGCTGATAGTCTTTGGTAATTCGTCTCTGAAAACAACTATACGGGGGTATTTGTAAGGTGCAGTATTCTGTTTAACATACTGCTGAATTTCCTTTTTAAGCTCCTCTGTTCCCTCTGTGCCGGGAGTAAGAACGATGCTTGCTTTAACCACCTGACCTCTTACCTCATCTGGTGCGGCAGAAACGCCACATTCAAGAACATAGGGAAGCTCCATGATAACGTTTTCAATTTCGAATGGTCCGATACGGTAGCCGGATGACTTGATAACATCATCCACACGACCTACATACCACAAATAGCCGTCCTCATCACGCCAAGCGGTATCACCTGTATGATAAAGACCATCATGATAAACCTCTTTAGTTGCATCTTCATTGTTGAAATAACCAAGGAAGAGACCACAAGGTACAGATGAGTCAGTGTGGATAACGATTTCACCTGTTTCACCATCTGCAACAGGCTTTCCGTCGGGGTCAACAATATCAACATCATAAAGAGGTGTGGGCTTACCCATAGAACCAATCTTAATATTTGTTCCGTTAAGAGTGGCAATAGAAAGAGTTGTTTCAGTCTGACCGAAGCCTTCGTGAATTCTTAAACCTGTTGATTTTTCAAACTGCTTGAAAACCTCCGGGTTAAGTGCCTCACCTGCTGTTGTTGCGTGAACAATTGATGATAAATCGTACTGTGAGATATCCTGCTTTATAAGCATTCTGTACATTGTTGGTGGTGCGCAGAAGGTTGTGATATTATACTTTGCAAACATCGGAAGAATTTTGGTTGCATCGAAACGATCAAAATCATATACGAAAACTGCACCCTCACAAAGCCACTGACCGTAGAGCTTGCCCCAGAGAGCTTTACCCCAACCGGTTTCGGAAATTGTGAAGTGAATACCGTCTCTCTGAACACAGTGCCAATATTTAGCTGTGATAAAGTGACCGAGAGGATATTTATGGCTATGAGTTGCAATTTTGGGATAGCCTGTTGTACCTGAAGTGAAGAGCATAAGCATAGGGTCATTACCACAGGGAGCATCCTCACCACGAACAAAACGACGGCTGAAGAGCTCGTACTCTTCGTCAAAGCAATGCCAACCATCCTTTTTGCCGTTAGCAACGATTTTTGTTTTAAGAGTAGGACAATTTTTCTGTGCCTCATCAACATAATCTGTTGCAACACCGTCAGCAGTAACAACAACTGCAGAAACACCTGCTGCATTGAAGCGGTATTCATAATCGTGAGTAACAAGCTGATTTGTTGCAGGAATTGCAACTGCGCCAAGCTTATGAAGACCGAGAATTGCTAACCAGAACTGATAGTTTCTCTTAAGAACAAGAAGAACTCTGTCCCCTTTTTTGATACCGAGAGATTTGAAATAGTTAGCAGCCTGAGAAGAGCCCTCTTTGATATCTTTAAATGTGAAACGGCGTTCTGTTAAATCGTCTGCAATATGAAGCATTGCAAGCTTTTCAGGATACTGTCTGCCGATTTCATCAACAACATCAAAAGCAAAATTGAATTTATCTTCATTTTCAAAGGAAATGCCGGTGCAAACACCATTTTCATCCTCTGTTGTTTTGATAAACTTGTCGCAGATAAGCGGGAAGCTTTTAGGTGCTCTGCCAACATTAACAGTGCTCATATGAGTATCGGCAACTGCTTCATCCTCTGCCATAACCATAGCTAAAAAGAGGCAATCCTCACCGTTAACGGCAATCATACCGTGAGGTGTTGAGCTCTTATAATAGATGCTGTCACCCTCGTGAAGAACTTCTGTATGGTCGCCAATCTGAATTTTGAGAGAGCCCTTGATAACAAGGTCAAATTCCTGTCCCGAGTGAGTTGTAACTTCAATGGGTTTTGACTGAAGCTCACTTCTGTATTCATATTTTACCCAATAGGGATTTGCAAGCTTATTTCTGAATTTAGGAGCAAGGTTCTGAATCAAAATGCCTTCTTCATTTGCAGTTGTCTGACCCTTACCTCTGCGGGTTACGTTATAGGTTGTGAGCTTTGCACTCTGACCTTCAAGAAGGTCTGTGATTTCAACATCAAAAGCAAGAGCACATTTATGAATAAATGAAAAAGGAAGGTCTTCCTCACCTTTTACAAAGGACAAATATTCTTCAAGAGTTACTTCGGTTTTTTCTGCCATTTCAGCATTTGAAAAGCTGTAAATTTCGCGAAGCTCCTCAATACGTTGCGCAACCTCTGCCAATTTATTTGTTACTGTTTTGTCTGCCATTTCCTTCAGTCCTTTCAAAAGAAAAGTTAATTTAGTTGAAGCACACAAATAAAAAAACGCCCCAAAACAAAACCTTTTGGTTTTACTTTGAGACGAAATAAATTCCGCGGTACCACTCAAATTGCAATAAAAATTGCCACTCAGGAGTCCATCAACTCCGTTGCACTAACGTAGCATTCTCGGAAGGCGCCTACTCAATAAATCTTTCGGACCTTCAGCTCAGAAGTGATAGGTTCTGAAAATACAAGCTATCGGCTCACAGCAACCGCCGACTCTCTGTAAACTGTAAATTTCAACCGTCTTCGTCACAGCTTTTATTTGTGATATTTTCAATTGAGAGGATTTTAACACTTTGGTTTGAATATGTCAAGAGTTTTTTTGAGAAATTTTAATCGTTGGTATTTCAAAGTGAGGAGTTAGGAGTTAGGAGTTAGGAGTGAGGAGTGTCGGGCACTGCGTGCGGCATTATAAAATGCAAAAGGCAAAGTGATTGAAAAAGATTTTCTAATGTGGTACAATTGATTTAGAGAGGTGAAGAAATGAATAATCATAATTATCGGTCAAGATTTGGAAAATTGCCACTTTTCCATCCTATCGATATTATTTTCATAGTGTTAATCGCAGGATTTATATATTGGGTTATTAACAATCCTAAAGATTATCTTGCATATATTGCAATATGTTGTATGTCTTTTGCTTTCTATCGTTCGCTCTCCCCATTTTGGGAAAAATTTTCTATAGATAAGAATACAATTTTTGTAAAGTTTATTAAAGATGCTTATGAAATAAAAATCCCTGAAAGTGCTGTATTTGTTATCTCATATACAAACGTTGATACATTTTCTTATACTTTCAGAAATCGATTTATGATAAATATTGTCGACGATGAAATAGGCAAAGTTTTTGAAACACTCCATTCAGACACCCGACAAAACCAATATGATTCACAGCGCTATCATTGGGGTTTATCATCAGAACCCGTTTATGACAACCTTTTCATTCGTGGGCGATTCAAAAACAGATGGGTGTATTCATTTATATACGAAAAAGATTTTGCGGATAAATTCTTTAAAGAGCAAAAAAAGACGGTTATATTACCAAAATCATTAAAAGGAAAAATTGATATTATTCCCAATGGTTTTGAAGTAATAATCGATGAAGAAAGATAAGCTTAGCAATTCTTTTAAATGTGGCGCATTTTCGCGCCCCGACACTCCTCACTCCTCACTCCTAACATTTTACAAAAAAACCTTGACAACTACCAAAATCAATATTATAATACTACACATATTTTTCAAATGCGATGAAGGAATTACGAAATTTTGGTTTGACACTACAGAGAGCTGACGGTTGGTGCAAGTCAGTGTGTTGCAAAAATTCGGTCTCGTTCCGGAGCAGAACTCCCCAACCGAATATCCGTGTAAGGAGTTACGGCAGCCCCGTTACCATGGCTACAGGCTTTATTAAGAGTCCTAATGAGTGACTGACTATTGTCAGTAACCGGGGTGGTACCGCGGATTTATTGTAAATTCGTCCCTGAGATAAAATAGTTATCTCAGGGACTTTTCTATTGCTATTTTATATTACATTATTATTCATACTGCTGAAAGGATGAACAAAATGAAAAAAATTAATGTTTCCGACATCACACTTAAAAAGATTTCAGAGGACAGAGCTGTATCCTTGCTATTCAGAGAAAAATCAGCAATTGCAAGCTGTGCTGATAAAATCGGTGTGGATGTAATTGAAATTCCTGCAGTAAAATCCCCTGCCGAGGATAAAATTGTCTATAAAACAATTGCACAGAATGTGCAGAATGCAATTTTTGCAATTCCTGTAGGCTTCAGCAATGAAGATGTTGCTGTTGCCTGGGAGTGCATCAAGGATGCTCAGAAGCCCCGCCTTCAGGTAGAGCTTCCCGTATCTACGATACAAATGGAATATACATACCACGTTAAGCAGGCAAAAATGCTTGAAAAAATTTCAGAGCTTATTAAAACTGCAAAGGAATTTTGTGCTGATGTTGAATTTTCTGCACTTGATGCTACAAGAGCAGACGAGGATTTCCTTATTGCTGCAGTAAAGGAAGCTGAAAATTGCGGTGCAAATCTGATTACCCTCTGCGACAACGCAGGTGCTTCCACACCCGATAACATTGCAGAAATGGTTGCAAAGGTAAAAGAAGCAGTAAGCATCCCCATTTATGTTCAGGTATCAGACCGCATTAATATGGCTGTTGCATCTGCATTTGCAGCCATCAAAAGCGGTGCTGACGGACTTAAATGTGCAATGGCAGGTAACGAAGCTCTTCTTACAGGTGAGATTTCTGATGCAATTAACGCTTGTGGCACACAGATTAACACAGAAATCAAGCTTAACAACACAAAAATTCACGCAAGCATCGGTGATATGTTATCAAGCATCAGCCATGATGCTTATGAAGCTAACAAATCAATCAGCGAAGGCAAAAAGATTCTTCTTGACTCTGATTCCACTATTGACCAGATTGCTCAGGCTGCTGCAGTATTAGGCTACGAGCTTTCTGATTCTGATATCGGCAACGTTCACAAGGTTGTTAAAAATGTATGCGACAAAAAGGGCGCTGTTGGCCACAAGGAATTTGAAGCAATTATTGCAAGCTCTGCTATGCAGGCTCCTTCAACCTACCACTTTGAAACATACACAACAACAAGCAGCAATGTTTCCACCTCTATGTCTCAGGTTACATTAAAATGCAACGACGAAATCATTTGTGGTGTAAGCAATGGTGACGGTCCTATTGACTCTGTTTTCCGTGCAATTGAGCAGTGCATCGGTCATCACTATGAGCTTGATGATTTCCAGGTA
>JAZUOL010000006.1:0-35762 GCA_045604605.1 Acutalibacteraceae bacterium
GAAACTTTCTACGAGCGTAGTTTATCTTTTGAAATTCCCTTGGGAAAACGCCGGTAAACAGGCTTTACCCCTCGGTAGCCCTTTAATCCGTGACAAAGTACAAGGCTCTCCTTTGTTCACGTGCACCGCTAAACGACGCCCCTATCTGAGTCGCGGTACTCTCAGTAGGGACGGTAGCTGACTTAAGCACCTGCTAAAACTGTTTTATTGTTGTCTGTTATTTTTAAAAGTGTGGTTTTTAAAGCGGTACCACGCCTCTGCTCGCTTATAACGGTTCAAAATCCCCGTCGAAATCCTTTCATCCCCATATATTTCGCTTTGCTCAAGTGAAGAGTGAAAAGTGAATAGTGAAGAAGTTTTTACATATACTCAATCATAATGATTGAGTATATGTATGTATTTTTTATTCGATTATAAATTTAACAATTGTACCATCTTCGGCTTCAACCTTGAAAACCTCGCCGGTTGCTCCATCTTCAACTATATTGAGAATTTCATCAAGCTGAACACCGTTTAATGTATTATTGCCCAAAACGCCGGAAATACCATTACCCATTTTAGCAAATCTTTTTATTGTTGTAAATGGGAGGGAAACATTTACCGGATTTTGATTTTGTTTAGTTATGTTAATGGTGAAACTAAGCTTACTTGTGTCAACAGCTTTTGCTTTTGGCTCTTCAAATTCCTTTTGAGTATTTCCCAATAATTCATCGATACTTATATTAAGCAGTTGCGAGATTTTAGGAAGCAACTGAATATCGGGACAAGATGCATCGTTTTCCCATTTTGATACCGCTTGAGGAGTTACACCCAAAAGCTCAGAAAACTCTTCTTGAGTATAACCGCATTTCTTTCTGCCTTCGGCAATTTTTTGACCTAAAGTCAAAATTTCTGTCTCCTCTTCGTTGATAACCGGAGCATAATTTTCCTTTTCATTAATAATGCTTTTTTCTTGTTCTTTTCTTTTAAATATTGACATAATTCTTTCTCCTTTACCTCGGTAGAATTTTCCTTTCGGTAAATCCATTCTATCGGAGAATATATTTTTTTAGAAGATAACAAAGGTTGAAAAGACTGGTTTTTTATAAACTATTGGTTGTAAAGCTATAAAAACAACTAAACTATCAGTTGAATTACCTGTTTCTTTCAGCTAAACTGCGCTCGATATTGCGTTGAGCATCTCTTTTGGCTTCAGTTTCACGCTTGTCATAATTCTTTTTACCCTTGCAAAGACCAACAAGCATTTTTGCTTTTCCTCTTTCGTTAAAATAAACGGAGAGGGGGATGAGGGCGCAACCTTGTTGCTTAACTTCGCCCATAAGCTTCATAATTTCTCTTTTATGCATTAAAAGACGTTTTGGTCTTAAAGTATCACGATTGAAACGGTTACCCATTTCATAAGGTGAAATATGCACGCCATTTGCAAGCATTTCACCGTTTACAACATTGCACCAGGAATCCTTAAGATTAAGCTTTCCTGCACGTATTGATTTGATTTCCGTTCCGAAAAGCTCAATACCTGCTTCATAGGTTTCAAGAACAAAGTAGTCATGGTAAGCCTTTTTGTTCTGTGCAACGGTTTTATTCTCAGGTTTCGCCACTATGACCACCTCTTTCTGTATAAAATAAACATACACCATAGGTGTATATCATGTTTTCGCAGAAAATATATCATGAAACTTGTTTTATATCATGTTGCCGTCAGGCAATATATCATTTAAAAATGATATCCGTCTGCAACGGATGATATACCTGCGGTATGATATTCGCTACGCGAATGATATATTTTGCTTCGCAAAACATTGTTTTAAGTATGGCATTATTTTATAATTCACTACGCCCTGCCAACGCCCTCATAAGCGTTACATCGTCAGCGTATTCGATATCTGCACCAACGGGAATACCATAAGCAAGTCTTGTTACCTTAACACCGAAGGGTTTAATTAACTTGCTTATGTACATTGCGGTTGTGTCACCCTCAATGGTGGGGTTAGTTGCCATAATAAGCTCGGTGATATTGCCTTCAGCCGCACGTTCAACAAGACTTTTTATTGTAAGCTGTTCGGGTCCGATACCGTTCATAGGAGAGATAACCCCATGAAGAACATGGTAAACACCACTGAAATCTCTTGTTCTTTCCATTGCAAGAACATCTTTAGGCTCTTCTACAACACAAACCGTACCTTTATCTCTGTTTGCATTTTCGCATATAGGACAAAGCTCATTTTCTGTAAGGTTGTGGCAAAGGGAACAACGATGTATTTTTGTGTGTGCGTTGATTATTGCATCAGCAAATTCCTTTGCTTCATCGTCTGTTAAATCAAGCACATGAAAAGCCATTCTCTGAGCAGTTTTTCTGCCGATAGAGGGCATTTTCTGGAACTGCTCAATCAGCTTTTCAAGAGCTGCAACATCGTATGCCATATCAGAAACCTAAACCTGCAGGAAGACCGAGACCGCTTGTTGCGCTACCCATTCTCTGCTCCATGGTGTCTGCAGCCTTGCGGATTGCTTCATTAGTAGCGGCAATAATCATATCAGAGAGAATTTCAACATCCTCAGGGTCAACAACCTCGGGCTGGATATTAACAGCTAAAACCTCGTGCTTGCCGTTAACGGTAACTTCAACTGCTCCGCCGCCTGCACTTGCAGAGAATTCAGAGTTTTCAACCTCTTCCTGAATACGAGCCATTTCATTCTGCATATCCTGGATTTTTTTCATCATTGCTGCCTGGGAGTTTCCTCCGCCTTGGTTAGGAATTCTTGCTTTCATTTTATTCTACCGTCCTTTTTAGTAAATTATTCTTCGATAATAAAATCTATATTGTGTTTATTTAATTTTGAAAGAAAAGCATCAATCGGTTCTGCAGTTTCGTCTGCAGCAGGGGAAGAGCCGTCATTGTAAATCATAGGCTTGAGCTTTTCGCCCGTTGCTCTCATAAGCGCTTCTGCAATTGCATCCGAATGCATTTTTTGAGTAAACATCTGACTGAAAGCAGTGTTTTTTGCTTTTATAAATACTGTATTACCTGCTCTGTAAGCAGAAGAACCAATGAGCATAGGATATAATGGTCTGTTGATTTTTGAAAGTTGATTTAAGGTGTTTTCCCAAGCGGCAAAAGGAACTGCATTGTCTGCATCTGTAACAATGCCGGTATCAACCTTTTTCTGAGGTCGGGGAGCAGGTGCTTCAACCTTGTTTTCAATAACCTTTTCTTCGGTTGGTGCCTGTGGGGATTCAGGCGGGAAAGCCTCGAAAATGGGAGGCTCGTCGAAAGGTGGTTCGTCAAAGGGGATTTCCTCAACGGGAATTATCTCAGGCTCTTCAACCTGAACAGGAGTAACCTCATTGATTTCTTCAACTTCCTGTATAGGAGCAATATCTTCCTTTACGGGAGCAGATTTTGGAGCCTCGGCTACTGTTACTGTAACACCCTGCGCTTTAAGAAGCATCAACTGTGCCTCAAGCTCATCAAGTCTGCGGACAACTGCCGCGTTATCTGTAGAAAGAGCGGGGGAGCAAAGTCGTATGAGAGTTGTTTCCGTCTGCGCTCTTTGATGAGAGCTGTATTTTAACTGTGAAGCCTCACGGCAAAGAGTTTCCATTATATGAAGAATTGTGCCGTAGGTCATTTTAGCTGCATTTTCTTTATATCGCTGAAGCTCATCCGGCGTGCTTACAATGAATTTTTCAGGATTTCTTGTGGTTTTAGCCATCATAATATTCCTGAAATGATTAACAAGCTCGCTCATAAGTCTTTCCATATCGCAGGAAGAAGAGTGAAGTCTGTCAATTATATTGAGGACTGCGGGACAGTCTTGATTTAAAAGGGCGTCTGAAATTTCAAATAAATAATCCTTGCCCAGAAGACCGGCGGCATTGCCGACAGTATTAACGGTTATTGGTTCGTTGTAGCCTGCGCATTGGTCAAGAATTGAAAGTGCATCACGTAAAGCACCATCAGAAACTCTTGCTATAAGAAGTGCCGCATCATTTGATAATTCCAGCTTCTCGTTTTCAGCAACGGTCATAAGCCTTGCAGCGATATCCTCAGGCGGAATTCTTCTGAAGTCAAAACGCTGACATCTTGAAAGAACAGTTGCGGGAAGTTTTTGCACTTCAGTTGTAGCAAGAATAAATAAAACATGCTCCGGTGGTTCTTCAAGAGTTTTCAAAAGGGCGTTGAATGCACCCGTTGAAAGCATATGAACCTCGTCAATAATATAAACTCTGTATTTGGCGGCGGCAGGAGTGAAATTAACCTCATCGCGCAAATCACGGATATTGTCAACGCTATTGTTACTTGCAGCGTCAATTTCAGTTACGTCAAGAATTGAGCCATCATCAATACCCTTGCAAATTCGGCATTCATTACAAGGACTTCCGTTTTGAGGATTAAGGCAGTTTACTGCCTTTGCAAGAATTTTTGCACAGGTAGTTTTACCGGTACCTCTTGAACCGGTAAAAAGATAAGCATGGGAGAGTCTGCCTGTAGAAATCTCATTCATAAGAGTTTCTGTAATATGGTTCTGCCCGGAAACATCCGAGAAAACCTGCGGTCTCCATTTTCTGTATAAAGCTCTGTACAAAATATTCACTCCTAAAAACGCAAAGTGCAAAACGAAAAATGCAAAGTGTGGGGTGCGAAAATGCACCGAAAAGATAGTGCTAAAAGAAGAGCGAAAACCTATCCCTCTTTTTTGCTTGCAAAAAGGAGGGGGGACCACCGCTTACGGTGGTGGGTGGTACGGAAGCGAAGCTTCCCATTACCTCTTCACTTTTCACTATTAACTCTTCACTGTTTTTGTTTGCTATATAGCAAACAAAAACTTACGCTCCACTCGGTCATACGACGCGCAGGCGGACTGTGGCGCACAGAACGGTCCGCTTAAGGGTGCTCGGTTCCCCGCCTGACATGGTTCACGGTGCCCCGTCGCACAGGACCCACCCGTCGCATGACCGAATTGAGCGTAAGTTGTTACTACATTATTATATATTAATAATAAATAAAAATCAATAGAAAAGGGGAAAGAAAGCTGAGGAATTAACCCTCGTATTCGTCCTCATTCTCCCAGTTATGCCAAACACCCTGAATGTCATCATTGTCATCAAACATTTCAAGCATTTTGCTCATGTTTTTCATACTATCTTCGCTTTCAAGACGAGTGTATGTCTGGGGGATGTAAGCGGTTTCGCTGCTCATAAATTTATAACCCTTTGCTTCAAGGTCGCTTGTAACTGCGCCAAGGTCATTGGGGTCAGTACGGATTTCGAAGATTTCTTCTTCATCTGTGATAAAGTCAACAGCACCGCATTCAATAGCGTCTTCCATTAATTTATCTTCATCAACATCTTCTTTTTCTATGATGATTACACCGTAGTAATCAAACATGAACATAACACAACCGGATGTGCCCATATTTCCGCCGTATTTGTCAAAATAGTGACGAACATCACCTGCGGTACGGTTGCGGTTATCAGTAAGTGCTTTTACAACAACTGCAATACCGTTGGGACCGTAGCCCTCATAGATAATTTCTTCGTAGTTAGCGCCACCTGTTTCACCGGCGGCTTTTTTTATAATTCTTTCGATGTTATCGTTAGGAACATTGTTTGCCTTAGCTTTAGCAATGCAATCCTTGAGTTTTGAGTTACCTGCGGGGTCGGGACCACCCTCGCGAACTGCAACAGCAATTTCACGGCCTATTTTTGTAAAGACCTTAGCTCTTGCTTCATCAATTTTACCTTTTTTTCTTTTAATGGTACTCCATTTGGAATGTCCTGACATTTGAATGCCTCCAAAGATTAATAAATATATTTATACAACTGAAATATATTATCACAACCCACTTGTTTTGTCAATAATTTTGATATGTGAATATCATTTGGTGTTTTGATTAAAACTACCAATGTATAAAAATTTCTGTCAGAAAGGAAAAAAAGGGAAAAATATGAAAAAAGAGTGGAAACATTTACCATATTATGTTAAAATATTAGCCAACTATGATTGGAGTGGTACGGTGAAATACGACTTAAAGAATAAAAAAATTTTTGATGGTGTTGAGCTTTGTACGGTAAGTGCGGAAGGCTTTAAGACGGCGTGTGCTTCATTAAGCTTTGTTATGCCCTTGGGAGAAAAGGCCTCTCTTTATGCTTTGGTTCCTAATGTGCTTACCCGCTCTTGTAAAGAATACCCCGATGTTACAAGCATTGAAAAAAAACTCGCTCTGCTTTATGGTGCAGAGGTTATTGTTGATGTCAGCAAATCCGGTGAAAATCAGGTTTTAAAGATTGAGGTTTCCTGCATTGATGACAGATTTTCCATTGATGAGGAAAGCATAACAGATGAATGCTTAAAGCTTTTGTTCCAGATGGTTTTTGAACCCCGTCTTGAAAATGGTGCTTTCTGCGGTGACGATGTGGAAAGTGAAAAACGTCTTCTTGCAGAGCGACTTATTGCGGAAAACAGCGATAAGAGAGCCTACGCTAAAAACCGTTGTAATGAAATAATGTTTGAAAACGAGCTGTATGGCATTCATCGTTATGGTTCGGCAGAGGATATTGAAAAAATTACTCCCGAAAGCCTTTACGAAGCATATAAGGAAATTATTTCAAAGGGTAAGCTTCTTGTGTGCGTTAGCGGTGGTAGCTTTGATAATGTTGAAGAGCTTTTGGAAAAATATATTGCTGATGATGAGCGTGATGTTCAGCTTAACGAAACTCTTTATGTTGAAGCCTGCGAAGATGTAAAATATGTGAAGGAGCAGGAATCTGTAAAACAAGGTAAGCTCGTTATGGGCTTCAGAATGGGTATGAAGGGCGAGGATGATAACTATGCCGCTCGTCGTGTTATGGTGGATTTGTTCGGCGGAAGCCCTCATTCAAAGCTTTTTACGGTTGTCCGCGAAAAAATGAGCCTTTGCTATTATTGCTCCGCCATAATGTTCCGCCAGAAGGGCATTATGCTTGTTCAGAGCGGTATTGAAAGCTATAACGAAGAAAAGGCAAAAAATGCTATACTTCAACAGCTTGAGGATATAAAAAACGGTGAGTTTTCAGATGATGACATAGCCTCTTCCCTGCGTTCGCTTGAAGACGGCTTCAGAAGCGTGTCTGATTCTGCGGAGTCAGTTGCATCCTGGGTTACTTCTCAGATTTGTTCAAAGAAATTTTTGTATCCTGAGGACTTTATTGAGCAGTTCAAAAAAGTAACAAGAGAAGATATTATAAAGGCAGCAAAGGAAGTCACTCTTGATACTGTGTTTATGCTTGAAGGAATGGCGGAAGGCGGTGTTGAAGAATGAGCGAGAATGTAATTAAATATATAGAAAACGAAATTCTCGGTGAGGGTTATTACAGCATTGACCATAAATCCGGCTTGAAAATACTTGTTTACCCCAAGCCTGAATTTACATCAACTTATGCAGTTTTCGGAACAAAATACGGCTCTATTGATACCAGATTTAAACGAAGTGACAGAGAAAGCTTTACAGAAATTCCTGCAGGTACAGCTCACTTTCTTGAACATAAGCTTTTTGAAAGCGAAGAGCTTGATGCTTTCCAGAGATATGCAAAAACAGGTGCATCTGCAAATGCATACACAAGCTTTGACAGAACCTGTTATTTATTCACCTGCACAGGTCATTTTAAAGAAAATTTTGAAATACTTCTTGACTTTGTAAGGCATCCTTATTTTACGGAAGAAACTGTTCAGAAGGAGCAAGGAATAATCGGTCAGGAAATTGATATGTACAAGGATTCTCCGGAATGGGAATGTCTTTTTAATTTGCTTGAGTGTATGTATCACAAGCACCCTGTAAAAATAGATATTGCAGGTACAAAGGAATCAATTTCAAAGATTAGCGCAGAAATGCTTTTCTCTTGCTATGAAACATTCTATAATCTTTCGAATATGGCTCTTGCTGTTGCAGGCAAAACAACAGTTGAAGAGGTTCTTGAGGTTGCAGACAGACTTCTGGAAAGCGATGAAAATGTAGTGGTGGAGCGTGCATTTGAAAAAGAAGAGGACAGTATAGTGAAAAACTATATTGAAGAAAATCTTCCTGTGGGAACACCTGTTTTCGCTTTTGGTTATAAGGAGAATTTCTTTGATGAAAGCTGTAGCCTTGAAGAAGAGATAGCAATGTCCTTAATGCTTGATATAATTGCAGGGCAAATTTCACCTCTTTATAAAGAGCTTCTTGATGCAGGTCTTGTTAATGGTACTTTTGGTACAGAGTTTTTCAACGGGCATAATTATGCCGCTTCGCTTTTCTCGGGAGAATCAGTAAATCCCGGAGAGGTTGCAAGGAAAATTAATTTCTGTATTCAGAATTTGAAGGAAAAGGGTATAACAGTCGAGCAATTTGAAACAGTACGTAAAAAGCAGTATGGCAAAACAGTCAGAGCATTTACGGATATAGATACAGTTGCAAATGGACTGATTGTTTCCCATTTTGAAAACGAGGAGCTTTTCTCTGAGTTCGAAATTATAAAAAAACTGAAGCTTGAATTTGTAAATGAACTACTGAAAAAATGCTTTAACGAAGACAAAGCAGTGCTTTCGGTAGTCAGGATGAAATGAGTTTTCTGAAACTGTTTCTACAGGCGTTTTTTTCATCCTGAAACTAAACAGCAACGAATCATTCGTTGCAGTACATAGGAGTGATTTAATGGAGTGGTTTGCAGATTTTGCGCGCGTCACATTCGGGGGAATTAATAATGTATTTGATGTTTCCTCTGTTTTCTGTGAATTTAATATCGGTGAAAAATTTATTCAGATAAAGTGGTATGGCGTGATTATTGCCTTTGGTTTTACTCTTGCTGCACTTTTCGGCGGAAGAATTGCTTACACCTGGCGAGTGAATCTGAGCAAAATGGTAGATGTTCTTATTTACGGAACATTTGGCGGTATAATCGGTGCAAGAGCCTACTATGTTATTTTTCAGTGGGATTACTATAGTCAGAATCCTGCGGAAATATTTCAGATTTGGAACGGCGGTCTTGCCATTTATGGCGGTATAATCGGTGGTATATTAGCGGGGTTTATTACTTGCAAGGTTGAAAAGCTCAACTTCCTTAATCTTCTTGATATGGTCGGTATGAGTCTTCTTATAGGTCAGGGTATCGGCAGATGGGGAAACTATGCAAATCAGGAAGCATTCGGTACAATAACAAACGGTAATTTCGGTATGATGAGTAACAAGGTTGCGGATTACATAGCCGCTCACCCGGAAAAATTCGGCTTGGAGGGTGTTACTGATGTGCATGCCTATATTGAAGAGAATAACATTTTTGTTCACCCAACATTTTTTTATGAATTTGTGTGGTGTATGTTAGGCTTTTTGGTGCTTTATATAATATTGAAAAAATTCCGTAAATTCAGCGGTCAGCTTTTCCTTTCCTATGGCATATGGTACGGCTTGGGAAGAACCTTTATTGAAGGACTCCGCACAGACAGTCTTTATATAGGCTCAACAGGAATTCGTGTGTCGCAGCTTCTTTCGGTTTGTATCGTTGGGGTTTGCTCCGTTATTATTGTTGCAATGCTTATTAAAGTGAAAAAGAATCCTGTTAAAATCGAAGGAGTGGATTATTTCCCACCCGATGCGGCAAAAATGCTTAAAGAAATTAAAGCAGAAAAGCTTCAGGTGCAATCCAATATAAAAACAGTTGATATAGGAGAAGAAAAGGGGGAGAGTGGCAATGGCTGAAATTATAAGCGGTAAAGTGGTTTCTGCTGCTAAAAGGGAAGAACTAAAAAAACGCGTTGAAGCGTTGAAAGAAAAAGAAGTATCTGTGGGTCTTGCGGTTATTATTGTTGGTAACAACAGTGCTTCGAGAGTTTATGTTAATAATAAGAAAAAGGGTTGCGAGGAAATTGGTGTAACTTCTTTTGAGTTTGCACTGCCCGAGGAAACAACTCAGGAAGAGCTCCTCTCTCTTATCGGAAAATTAAATAATGACAGTAGGGTTGACGGTATACTTTGTCAGCTTCCTTTACCCGGACACATTGATGAAAAGGTTATTCTTAATTCTATTGATCCCGCAAAAGATGTTGATGCTTTCCATCCCGTTAATGTGGGTCATATTATGATAGGTGATTTCACTTTCTTACCTTGCACACCGGCAGGAATTATGGAAATGCTGAAATACTATAATATTTCTGTCTGCGGTAAAAAATGTGTTGTTATCGGAAGAAGCAATATTGTTGGTAAGCCTATGGCTATGCTTCTTCTTAAAGAAAACGGAACAGTTGAAATCTGCCATTCAAGAACAAAAAATCTGAAAGAAGAAACTCTTTCGGCAGATATTCTTGTGGCGGCAGTGGGTATTGCGAATTTTGTGAGTGCAGATATGGTAAAAGATGGCGCAGTTGTTATTGATGTTGGCATGAACAGAAATGAAGAAGGCAAGCTTTGTGGAGATGTTTGCTTTGATGAGGTTGAAAAGAAAGCATCTTTTATTACTCCTGTTCCCGGTGGAGTAGGACCTATGACAATTACAATGCTTCTTGAAAATACCGTAAGGTCTGCGGAGGCAAAATAATCTGTTTCTAAAGTCTCAATCTAAAAATAATACGATTTAGCAAAAATATTACTAAAATATACAAAAATTGCATATTCTGTACCTTGTTAATTGCTTGACAAGGAAAAAGGCTTATTCTATAATTTATTTGTAAGAATATTAACATACTTGAATAGTGTTCGGTTCGGAGGAAAAAATAATGAAAATGAAGCTTTCATTCCGTTGGTACGGGGAAACAGACCCTGTTTCACTCCAGTATATTTCTCAAATCCCCGGTATGCGCTCTATCGTTTCAGCGGTTTATGATGTTAAACCCGGAGAGGTGTGGCCGGAGGAATCTCTTAAAGAAATGAAAGAACAATGTGAAAAGCATGGTCTTGTTTTTGATGTTGTTGAATCAATTCCTGTTCACGAAGATATAAAATTAGGCAGAAATGAAGTTGAACATCTTCTTGATGTGTATTGTGAAAACATCAGAAGATGTGCAAAATACGGCGTTAAATGTGTTACTTATAACTTTATGCCCGTTTTCGACTGGACCCGTACTCAGCTTGATAAAGAAGCAAAGGACGGTTCAACAAGCCTTGTAATGTATTGGGAGCAGATGAAAGGTCTTGATCCTCTTAAGGATGATATTCATCTTCCGGGTTGGGATTCGAGCTACTCTCAGGAAGAGGTTCGTGAGCTTATAACCGCTTATGGTGAAATCGGTGAAGAAGGCTTATGGGCAAACCTTGAAAAATTCCTCAAAAAAGTTATTCCCGTTGCAGAGGAATGCGGTGTCAGAATGGCAATTCACCCCGATGATCCGCCATATCCAATTTTCGGACTTCCCCGAATTATTACTAATGAAAAGAATCTTGACAGAATGCTCAGCATTGTTGACAGTCCTGCAAACAGCCTCTGCCTTTGCACAGGTAGCCTTGGCTGCGCAGAAAGCAACGATATTCCCGCAATGGTTGAAAAATATGCTAAAGCAGACAGAATCGCATTTATGCACATAAGAAATGTTAAGATTATGGATGATGGTTCTTTTGAAGAAAGAGCGCATCTTTCCGATTGTGGTTCTCTTGATATGTATAAAATTGTTAAAGCACTTACCGATAATAATTTTGATGGCTATGTTCGTCCTGACCACGGCAGAATGATTTGGGGCGAAACAGGTAAACCCGGCTATGGTCTTTTTGACAGAGCTTTGGGTGCTGCCTATATTAACGGTCTTTTTGAGGCTTGTGAAAAGGAGTTATAATAATATGAATGAAATGAATACAAGAATTTCCAATATTGGTGTAGTTCCCGTAATTAAGCTTAATAATCCCGAAAGAGATGCCGCACCTCTTGCAAAGGCTCTTTGTGAGGGTGGTGTGCCTGTTGCAGAGGTAACCTTCCGTGCCGCAGGTGCAGATACAGCAATCCGTCTTATGAAGGAAGCTTGCCCCGATATGCTTGTTGGCGCAGGTACAGTTCTTACAACAGAGCATGTTGATAAGGCTATTGCTGCAGGTGCAGAGTTTATCGTTACTCCCGGCTTTGACCCCGAAATCGTAAAATATTGTGTGGAAAAGAATATGCCCATTTACCCCGGCTGCACAACTCCCACAGATTACCACGCTGCACTTAAGTTTGGTCTTGAGGTTCTTAAATTCTTTCCTGCAGAGCAGTCAGGCGGACTTGCAAAAATCAAGGCTATGAGCGCACCGTTCCCCATGTTCAAGGTTATGCCCACAGGTAGTATTGGCCTTAATAACCTTAAAGAATACCTTTCATGTCCTGTGATTGCAGCTTGTGGCGGTTCATATATGGTTACAGCTGACCTTATTGATAATCAGAAATGGGACGAGATAATTGATCTTTGTAAAAAAAGCGTTGAAATTGTTACGGAGGCAAGAAAATAATGGCAAAAGTTGTTACATTTGGCGAAATTATGCTTCGCCTTGCTCCTGAAGGATATTACAGATTCTTCCAGAACGATAAAATGCAGGCTACTTTCGGTGGCGGTGAAGCAAATGTTTCTGTTTCTCTTGCAAACTATGGTATGGAAAGTGTTTTCGTTACAAAGCTTCCCGACCATGCAATCGGTCAGGCAGCAATTGATTCTCTTCGTTATTTTGGTGTTGACACTTCAAAGGTTGTAAGAGGTGGCGAAAGGGTAGGTATATACTATCTTGAAAAGGGTGCTTCTCAGAGAGGCTCAGTTTGTATTTACGACCGTAAATATTCTTCAATTCAGCAAGCAAGCGTTTCGGATTTTGATTGGAATGCTATCTTTGATGGCGCTGATTGGTTCCATTTTACAGGAATCACTCCCGCTTTAGGTGAAAACCTTGTAGATATCTGCCGTGAGGCTTGCAAAGTGGCAAAGGCTAAAGGTGTTAAAATATCCTGCGACCTTAACTACAGAGGTAAGCTCTGGACAAGAGAAGAAGCAAGAAAAGCAATGACAGATCTTTGTCAGTATGTGGATGTTTGCATTTCCAATGAAGAGGATGCAAAGGATGTTTTCGGCATTGAAGCGGAAGATACTGATATTTACGGCGGTAAGCTCAATCATGAGGGTTATAAATCTGTTGCAAAACAGCTTGCAGATAAATTCGGATTTGAAAAGGTTGCAATTACCTTGAGAACATCAATTTCTGCAAGTGATAATGATTGGGCAGGTATGCTTTTTGATGGTGAAAACTATTGCTTCTCAAAATCTTATCACCTTCATATCGTTGACCGTGTCGGTGGCGGCGATTCCTTTGGTGGCGGGCTTATTTATTCTCTTCTCAGCGGTAAATCAACGCAGGAAGCAATTGAATTTGCAGTTGCAGCATCTGCTCTTAAGCATTCAGTTGAGGGCGACTTTAACCGTGTTGGTGTTAAAGAGGTTGAAAAACTTGCAGGCGGAGACGGTTCAGGTAGAGTTCAAAGATAATAGAATAGCATTTTTCACATAAAAATGCCATAAAATTTGTTAATAATTCAAGTTTTAAAACACCTTTGGTGGTCAACAGTTTGCTTGACAACTAAGGGTGTTTATATTATAATTAATCTATCTGTAATGTTTACGGTAATTTATTTTTGAAGGGACGTTGTTTTATGACAGCATTTAAGAAACCCCTGTGCGGTATTTTGGCAATTCTTCTTGTATTTGTCTTTATAGCCGCCGCTCCCGTATCTGTTTTTGCAGAGGACGAAGAAGTTACTATATCTGCAAAAGAGATTGAACTCAACAAAGAAACTGAAGATGGCTATGAATATATTAAAGTCGATGCAGGTTCTGCAGTTGAGCTTGTTAAGTATGTAGGTAATGAAACAGAAGTAAAGCTTCCATCTAAATTGGGTGGTTTAAGCGTTATTGCTGTTGGTGAGGGTTGCTTTGAAGGTAACTCAACTGTTGTAGAAGTTAAATTCAACAGTGAAATTGTTACTGTTAAAGACAGAGCATTCAAAGATTGTACCGCTCTTAAAGAGGTAACAAAAACAGAATCACTCACATCTCTCGGTGCTTCTGCTTTTGAAGGCTGTACTGCTCTTGAAGAGTTTGAATACCCCGAATCAGTTACTGCAGTTCCCGAAAAATGTTTCGCAGGTTGTACTGCTCTTGCAGAAGTAGAGGAGCACAAAAACCTTAAAAACGTTGCTGCGGATGCTTTCAAAGACACAGCTTGGGAAAATGCACAGCCCGACGGTGCTCTCAGCTTCGGCAGAGTTACATATGGTGTAAAGGGTCAGGTTAAGAATATTGAAATCCCCAAAGGCGTTTCTCTTATTGAAGATTACGTTTTCCTTGGTTGTGATTATATCGAAACTGTTACTTTAGGACCTGACGTTGAAGAAATCGGTCTTTATGCTTTCCAGAATTGTACAAACCTTAAGGAATTCAATTTCGACGATGCTATCGGTGTTCTTGATGCAGGTGCATTCAAGGGTTGTTCTTCTCTTAAAGTTGCAGATTTCTCAGAATCAACTCTTGCAACGATCGGTTATGAAGCTTTCGCAGGATGTACTTCTCTTGAAGAAATAAAAATCCCCGAAACACTTTCTGATATCGGTGACTTTGCTTTTGCTGACACAAAGTTCAAAACAATTGATTTCGGTAAAAATATTGCTGCAGTGGGTGCTAACTCTTTTGTAGGCAATACATCACTTGAAACCATCAATGTTGTTGACAATAACAAAGAGTATTCTTCCGTAGACGGCGTTCTTTATAATAAAAAGGGTACAGCTCTTGTTATCTTCCCCGCAGGTAAAACAGGTGAATTCCAGCTTCCTCAGGGTGTTGAAGAAATCAGAGATTACGCTTTCAAAAATTCAAAGATTTCTGCAGTAGTTCTTGCAGAAGAGCCTGCATTAAGATATATTGGTTTAAATGCTTTTGAAGCATCACAGATTAAGGAAATCGAAATTCCTGCAAATGTTGAAAAAATCAACAGCTACACATTTAAAAATGCAGATAAACTCAGCAAAGTCACCTTTAATGAGGGTCTTACATATATTGCTGCATCTGCATTCAGAGGATGTAAAGCTCTTGCAGAAATCGACCTTCCCGATTCTCTTCACGACATTGCAAACTCTGCTTTCAGAAATGCGGGTCTTAAGAGCGTGAATCTTGGCGATGGTGTTGCAAAAATAGACAGCAGAGCTTTCGCAGGCAACAAAAAGCTTACTGACCTTTATATCGGTAAAAATGTTGAAAAGCTCGGTGAAGGTGCTTTCGAGGATTGCACAAAGCTTGTATCAGTTAATATTCCTGCTTCTCTTGCAGCCTTCAGCGGTAATGCTTTCAGCGGATGTAAATCCCTTGTGAAAATTACTGTAGATAAAGATAGCGAAAACTATAAATCAGTTGGCTCTGCAATTTATTCTGCAGACGGCAAAGAGCTTGTTATCGCAGGTAATAAAAAGACAAAATCTCTCATCGTTGCAGATGGTACAGAGGTTATCAAAGCTGATGCTTTCGAGCTTGCAAAAAATGTTGCAGAAATCAGCCTTCCCGCTTCCGTTATGGAAATTGAAAATGAAGCACTTGACAAAACTGAATGGTATAAGAATGCAAGCGGTACAGTATATGCCGGTAAAATCCTTTATAAAGTAAAAGGTGCAGTTGCGAATGTTGCAGTTGCTGAGGGTACAGTTGCTATTGCAGATAGTGCGGTAAATAATCGTGCAGTTACAACTCTTCTTCTTCCCAAAACTCTTGTTAAAATCGGTAGTAATGCATTCGCAAAATCTTCAATCGTTGCAGTATCAATTCCCGCAAGTGTTAAATATATCGGCGCAGGCGCATTTAAGAATATTAAGGCGCTTAAAACTTTAACAATTGCAGATGGTGTTGAAGCAATTGGTTCAGGTGCTTTTGCTGGCTGTGTTGCTTTGAAAGCGGTTACAATTCCCGAATCAGTTAAATTAATTCCTGCTGATGCTTTCGCAGGTTGTAAGAAGCTTGCAAAGGTTGAAATTGCAGGTGCAGAGAAAATCGGTAAATATGCTTTCAGCGGTTGTAAGAGTCTTAAAGAAATTGTTCTTCCCGCAGCTCTTACAGAGCTTGATCCCGTTAGCTTTGACGGTGCAGGTCTTCAGGTAATTGAAGTTGCAGAGGGCAATGCTTTCTACAAATCTCTTGATGGTGTTGTTCTTGTTGCAAACGAAGAAAAAGCAGAAGATGGTTCTCTCGTATTTGAAACAATTGCTCTTTACCCTGCAGGTAAAAAAGGCGAATATGCAGTTCCTGAAACAGTTAAACACATTGCAGACAGAGCATTCTATAATTGCGATGGCCTTACTGCTATCACATTCTGCGATGGCTTCGGCAATATAGGTGCAGAGGCTTTCTATGATTGCGATAACATCACAACAGTGAATATGCCCGAAAGTGCAAGAGATATCCGCGATTATGCTTTCGCTTCCTGTGATAATCTTCGCGAGTTTATTGTAAACAGTAACCTTACAGACTATGCAGATAATGCTTTTGACGGTTGCTACTACATCAACTATGATGCAGTTACAATTAATGTTGAAGACAGTTCATTCTCTCTTCTTATCATAATTGCAGCAATATTTGTTGTAATCGGTGTTGTTTGGTATCTTGTATATCAGAAAAAACAGAAGAAGCTTGAAAAAGAAATTCAAGAAAAAATCGCAAAAAGAGAAGCTTTAGAAGCTACTAAGGCCGAGTAATATTTAATGGTGCAACCTCACAAAAGAGGTTGCACTTTTTTGTTGTTAATTTCAATTGTTTGTGTTGTTTAGGTGTGTTACAATAAAAATAAAGTAATATGATAGTAATATGATAAAGATATATCATAATGAAAGGAGTTTGGTTATGAAATTTTCTAAACGAATAATTTCAATAGCTTTGGTGCTGGTAATCCTCATTTGTGTTGTGAGTGTTGCCGCTGAAGCTGTAAGTACTTCAATAAATGAATTGAACCTGGGCTATATGGAAGCAACCAACAGAAAAGGTACAGAAACTCTATCAACTGTCAAGCTTTATGGAGATTATGATTATATCAATTTCTGTGTTAAATCAAAAAAGAATGACAGCCATTTCGGTTATGAGATTTATGCAGATAAAAATCATACTAAGTTAAAAGATAGCGGTGCAGTTCAATGCGATAAAGGTACATATAACATTCCTGCTAAAATTACGTTAAAAGGTGCATATTCAAGCAGAACATATTATCTTTTGACCTATGCTGCAAAGGTTGATTCTGATGGCGGAGTTGATATTGATAAAAATTCCTTGCGTGAATATAAAATGGTTGTTAAAAGAACCGCAGAGTTTGACGAGAAAATAGTTATTCTAAAAGAAGCCAAGAACACAACAAAGGGCGTTACTGTTTCATGGAGTAAGCTCAGTGGTGCAAGTAAATATTATATTTATCGCAGGAGCCTTATGGGAACCAAGTGGACAAAGGTAGGTGCAGTAGGCAGTTCGAAATCAAGCTTTACTGATACTACTGCCAAGAACACAGGCAAATATGTTTATTCTGTTAAAGGTATAAACAAAAACGGAACATCTTCCAGATACCTCTATTTCGGACCTACAAGCATTTTCGCAAAAGCTCCTATAATGAAATCAATTGCAGTTACATACAATAATGCGATTGAAATAAAATGGGCAAGCACCTCAAGCAGCGCAAAGTATAATATTATGCGCAAAGCTGATGACGGTAGCTGGAAAACAATTAAAACCAACTACTCCGGTACATCTTATAAAGATACATCAGTAAAGAATGGTACAAAATACACATATTCCGTTAAAGCGGTTATTCCCACCGATTACGGTGATGCAATAAGCTCTTATTATTATAATTCCTATAAGGCGGTAACATATCTCAGAATGCCTACTCTTAAGGAAGCAGTTGCGGTTGAAAACGGAATTAATATAAGCTGGTATACTGTAAGCGGTGCAGAAGGGTTTACAATTCTCAGAAAGAATAGCGATGGCTCAACAGGTTGGTCATCTGTCGGAAAAGTGGGTGCGGATGCAACAAGCTTTGTTGATACCTCTGCAGATACAAAAATTAATTATATATACAGTGTTCGTTCAGAGGCTTCAAAAAACAAAGGTAGCTATAACAGAACCGGTGTTGAATATGTTTATAACGAACCTGAAATTGTTGCGCATTATAAGGTGGTTGACGGTAAGGTCATTAATTTGGTCAATGGCAGAGAAATGGAGAATGCTATAGTAGATAATGACGGTTATTTCACAGGAGGAAAAGTTGAGCTTCCTTCATCTTATGAAAAGGCGAGTATTGAAGCAGTTATGGTGTATAACAGATCATCTGCTGATTTACCTGTTGGGAATGGCTTGAGTTATTATGGCGGAGCGTTCTTATTCAAAGAGGTTGTTGATCTGAACAATCGTGGTCAAATTCAACTTCCTTTCGGAGGAGGCTATATTGCCACTAATTTCTTCTTAACGCCTTCATTGAATTATAACAAGAGAGTTATAGGCGCAGGAGAATCTTATTGGTGCCTGGCTTTTGATAAAAATGAATCTGCTTTTGCAATGCAAATTAATGATGATTATGTAGAAAAAACACATTGGTCTAATTACATCAATAAAACCTTTAATTTGTCTGCGGAGCATCAATTTAAAGAATTTATCGTATATTCTGAAAAGCTTACGAAAGAGGAAATGGCTGACCATTTTGCTGATAGCGGAATTTCTCTGAGTGCAGACAAAAATGCGATCGTTGGTCGTGTTATGGATGGTATTAGCGGTTTAGGAAGTGCTTTTGCCTTTACTAAAACAGGCCAATATGGTATTCCTCAATGGTACGATACTAATATCAGAGTAGGAAATTATTTTGTTGACGACGGAAACGGAAGGACCCTGAATTATACTATTTCAGATTATATTGAGCCGGACTTGGGAATTGATCATAGCAAATACGAAAGTGTTCATATAATAAAAAAACCTGAAGCTCTACCTATGGGATACAAGTATGCATTATCTGCAGTTCCTTATCCCTTTAATGTGAATCATAATGGTGCTTCTGATCAATACGATGTGTCGTGGGAATCATCAGATGAAAGTATAGCTTTAGTTATCGACGGATTAGTTATTCCTCAAAAAACCGGAACAGTTACTATTACAGCAACATTAAGAGGTACAGAAATATCTGATAGTTGCACAATCAAAATTGTAAATAAAACAACAAAAAATGATAATACTATCAGAATTTCAGCTGAGTATATCAGCAAAAACGGAAATTCATTTTCTGAAAATGACTATGTGATGACAACTAATGCAATTTATGATGCTATCTCGGAAGCCTATGAGGATGGTTATAATCATATCGTTTTCCCAAAAATTAATTTTTATGCTGCTCCCACTGAAACTGAATACTACATTCCAAGCGGAATGACGGTTGAATTTCCTAAGGGCTCGTCTTTCCATATGATGCCGAGCGAACGGGCTAAAACTGAGGGGTATACTTATTTCAGAATGGGATGGGGCTGGTGGAGCTGCAATATTCCCACCGAAAAAGCATCTGTTGAAAAGGATGAAAACGGAAACGTTCTTGCTTATTATTGCAGAGATTCACATTTGATTATTGATAAATATTATGGCGAATTCTATGATGCAGACGCTACGATGAGCAAGCTTTCTGCAGGCGCTAATCAATATCAATGGGGTTGTGTACTGTTAAGCATCGGAAAACGCGCAGAATATTGCTCTGTTGAAATAAGAGAAGCTAACTGCCCCGCAGGCTTCTTCATCACAATGGGAGGAAAAGGTAACTCTGAATTGGTTAATGGTGAACAAGGCAGTATCGCCGCAAATGAATTCGTATCAGGATGGTTAAATGATAGCGGCGAATTAGAGGAAAATTCCAATTGGATAAGTACAAATGATTTCTATTTGCTATCTAAGGCGGCTAATGGTATGGATACCTTGCACGAGTACTATATTGGTGACTGGGAGCACAATGTTGTTATAGCAACTCAGCGCTTGTATGATATTTTGTGGTATGATGAAGATTATAATCTGATCGGGGCTAATCGATGGCAATATGTTGACGAAGGATATTCTAATAAACCTGAAAATGCAGTTTACTTTAAAATATCCATTCAACAAACTGAGCTTCCTGTCGGTACGAATGAATATGTAAGAATCGGTCCTGATGAATCCTCCAGATTCTGTGAAATTAAAAATACTAATATTATAAACGGCGCAGACGGATTGGCATCTGTTATTGGAGCTGTTGAGGGCTGTTGGATTCATGATAATTATGTATCCGGAGATGGTTTGCTGAGAGATTCTTGTTGGTCTCTTACCTTAGAGAATGGCTGGGCTGGAATGAGAGGCACAATTATTGAGAGAAACATTTTCAGAAAATATGCACACACCGGCAGCAGTGAATATCGCGGTCCGGACTCCGGTATTTTAGCTCTTGCTTCCGGATACAATACATTTGTTATTTCTAATTACCTCGGAGCTATCCAGCAAACAAACTCCAATGTAGCAAATACTCATATTATCAATAATGTTGTGCATTCAATGTATAGCTCCTTCAGTAGCGGAAAGCCTAACGATATCAGACCTAAGATTAATGCACATATTTATTATAATATATTAGGACAAAGCAGTAATCCGATATCTTCAAATGGTGTGAATTATTACCATCAAAATACAATAATACCAACAGTTAATCTTTGGTAAAAGCATAACTAACAGTAAACCGATGATTATGATTGACTTTATTATAAATGTATGATAAAATTAAAATGTACTAACACAATAGAAATTATTGTGATTTGAAAGGAGTATTATTATGAAAATGACAAAACGTGTGCTTTCAATAGTTATGGCACTGGTAACTCTTCTTTCCCTTATGGGCATCGCTGCAGAAGCTGCAAGTGTTTCTGTAGATGCGCTTAATCTGGGTTATATTGCACCGACAGATGCAAAAGGAGCAAATATTCTTGAAACAGTAAACCTTTACGGTACTTATGATTATATCAATTTTCATATAAGCTCAAAGAAAAATGATACCTACTTTTTCTATGAAATATATTCTGATAAGGAATATACTCAGAGCGTGGCAAGTGGCTTTGTAGGTTGTAATAAAGGCGAATATTCTTTTTCCGAATTAATCAAATTGCATGGTATTTTTGCAACAAAAACCTATTATATGCTAACCTTTGCTGCAAAAATTTATTCTGACGGTAGCGTAGCAATTGATGAGAATTCAATGTGTGAATTTAATGTTGCAGTTAAAAGAAATGCAAGCTTTAACCAAAAAATCGTTGTTCTTGATTCCGTAAAAAATACAACAAATGGTCCCAAAGTTCAATGGAAGGCATTGGATGGTGCAGCTAAATATGCTATTTACCGCAGAAGCCTCACAGGAACAAAGTGGACAAAGGTTGGTACTGTAGCTTCTTCAAAAAGAACCTTTACCGACACTTCTGTAAAAGACAAAAACGGTAAATATATATATACGGTTAAGGCAATAGATAAAAACGGTACAGCTTCAAGATTCCTTTATTCAGGACTTATTTGCCTTTTTGCCAAAACACCTGTTGTAAGCTCAATTGAAGTAAAGTACAATAACTCCATTGAAGTTAAATGGGGTAAAACAAGCTCAGGCGCAAAGTATGATGTTTATAGAAAAATCGGTGATGGCGGCTGGAAAAAAGTTAAATCCAACTACACAGGAACTAAATATGTTGATACAAGCGTAAAAAGTGGTCAGGAGTACACTTACACAGTAAGAGCTAAAATTGCCACAAGTGACGGTACAGCAACAAGTGCATATTATCAGAATGACGATAAAGCAGTAACATATCTCAGAGCACCAACTCTTAACAAAGCAGTTGCAGTAAAATCCGGCGTAAAGGTTAGCTGGTATTCTGTAAGCGGTTCTGTAAAATATACGATTCTCAGAAAAAACAGCGACGGCTCAACCGGTTGGAAAAAGGTTGGCACTGCAAAAGCAGGCGCAGAAAGCTTTATTGATAAATCCGCATCTCGTGATACAGGCTATATCTACACCGTTCGTTCAGAAGCTTCCGGCAACAAAGGTAGCTATAAATCTGCCGGTGTTAAGTATGTAGCGAAATAAGAAGAATTATAAATAACACGCCCCGCAGTACAAAACTGCGGGGCGTTAATTTTAAACTAATCAAACACCTGAATAAGCGGAGAAGCCACCGTCAACGGGGATGATAACACCTGTTACAAATTTAGAATAGGTTTCATCGCTTAAGAAGAGAAGAGTACCTGTAAGGTCTTCGGGAACACCAAATCTGCCGAGAGGAGTGTGACCGAGAATTTTTTCACTTCTGGCAGTGAGTGAGCCATCTTCATTATAAAGAAGAGCTTTGTTCTGGTTTGTTGAGAAGAAGCCGGGAGCAATTGCATTAACGCGAAGACCAACCTCTGAGAAATGAACTGCCATAAACTGAGTGAAGTTTGAAATAGCCGCTTTGGCTGCGGAATATGCAGGGATTTTTGTAAGAGGCTTGTAGGAGTTCATTGAGGAAATGTTAATGATTGTTGCATTCTCTTTTCCTACCATATCCTTTGCGAAAACCTGAGTTGTGAGAAGAGTGCCGAGGAAGTTAAGGTTGAAAACAAATTCAATACCTTTGGGGTCAAGGTCAAAGAAGGTTTTAACATCCTCTGCTTTTTCTGTAAGGTCGCAAAGCTCAAATTTTTCCTTTGTTGTATTGCCGTTGGGGTGGTTACCACCTGCGCCGTTAATAAGAATATCGCAAGTGCCGATTTTTTCATTGACTATGTTTCTTGCGTTTTCAAGGCTTTCCTTATCGAGAACATTGCAAGCAACACCGATTGCTTCAAAGCCTTCTGCTTTGATTTCATCTGCAACCAGATTTGCAGATTCTTCTCTTAAATCAAGAACCGCAACCTTAACGCCCTGACGAGCAAGGTCTTTTGCGAAGCCACCGCAGAGAATACCGCCACCACCTGTAACAACAGCAACTCTGCCTTTTAAATTTTCGTGATTAAACATTTTTGTCACTCCTTAATATTTTCTTACAGTAATATCTTTTAAATCAGCTTTTTCCAAGCATACATCAAGTGCATCTGCCGCCGCATCAAAAGCTGCACGGTTAGTGGGGTAGGTGTAGTCATCTTTGAGCTGGTCAGCAGTACCGCCTTCGCCTTCTAAATCTTTAAGACCGTCAAAGACTTTAAGGTGTGGTTCAAGAGTAAGGAAATGCTCACCCTCTTTTTCTTTAGAGAATCTTGTGAGAAGCTCAACAATGTTACCGTCACCAAGACCTGCAGGGCGAACCTTGCCACCCTCATAAAGGCAGTCTTTAATGTGGAAATAGTCAATGTAGTCTTTCAAGAGCTCGTAAGCGGGCAGAATATCAACACCGCATTGAATGAAGTTTGAAGGGTCAAAAATACCTTTGATTTTGCCCTCGAAGGTTTTGTATATTTCAAGGCAACGTGTTTCAATGTCACCATAAATATCTTTTTCATTTTCGTGACAGCACCAAATTCCGTTTTCAAGAGAATAAGTGCACATTTTATCAAGTCTTTCAAATACCTCGTCACGATACTCTTCAAGGCTCTGTCCTTTAGTGAAAAAGAAACTGAACATTCTGATTCTTTCAGTTCCGAGAATGTTTGCAACCTCAATGCAGTTTTTGAAATCTTCAAAATGGGGTGCGAAATCATCTGTGATTTCAATCTTACCGTAATGAGAACCGATAGCGGAAACGCCGATACCGTTATCATCAAGAATTTTTTTGAGCTCCTTTGCCTGTTCAACAGAGTAAAGGGAGATATTACCTTCGTCAAGTCCACGGGGTTCGATGTGAGTCATACCATGTGCCTTTAAAGCGGCAATTTGTTCCTTTATTCCGCCACCGGCTTCATCTGCAAAGGCAGAAAGATAAAATGTTACAGCCATTTTTATTCTCCTTTAAATTATTAACTATATAAATTGTTTTATGATAAAAATGTTTCTTTGTTTCTAAGAATGTATTTAGCAGAAAGTCTTAAAAGCTCATCGGAATTGTAGAGAGATGAAAATTTTTCATCTACCTTGCCGATAACCGAATAATCAATAGAAACTTCGCTGTCAGGGTCATACATTGGTAAAAGCGTTCCGTAAGCTTCAACATATTTTCCTGCGCCGATTGCGTTCAAAGCATCGGGAACAATGGAAATAAGAGGTTCTCCATTGTTTTTAAAGAAAAGAGAAAGCCCTTTCTTTGCATCCTCATCGAAATATTCCAAAGCATAAACGAATTTCTTTTCCTGAGGAAGTTCATTGAAGCTTTCGGTCATATCGTTTGACTTTTCAAGCATAACCTGAATATTCATTGCAACACCGTGAAGAAGCTCTGTTTCCTCTGTGGAATTAAGCTTTTCTTCTGTGAGAATAGTGAACTTTTCTCTTAATTCATAATCCCTTTTCCAGATAGCCGCTTCTTTTTTGAGCCTTTCTTTGCGCTCTTTTCCTGATTTGAGAGCCTTGCTCCAAGCGAAAATTGCAATAATTATTGCAACTAAAAGTATTACCCAGTAATACCATTGAACACCAAAAAGCATTTAATCACCCATTCTGTAAAGATTTATAGATATCACTTTTTTTAAGTCCGGTTTCTTTAGCGATTTCCTTGGCGGCTTCGTTTTTTGAAAGTCCATCTTCAACAAGCTTTTTTGCCATTTCCACAGCCACTTCAATAGTGATTTCCTGTTCCTCTTCTTGGGGCTTTCCCTCAACAATGAGAACATATTCACCCTTTGTGCTACCATCCTTATATTTCTCAATTGCTTCAAAAAGGGTGGTACGCTCAACATTTTCGTGGATTTTCGTAATCTCCTTAACCAGCGCAATGTTTCTGTTGCCCCAGTATTTAGCCATATCAGTAAGAGTTGCAGCTAATTTGTGAGGTGCTTCGTAGAAAATCATTGTACGCTTTTCGTTGATAAGCTCTTCAAGATGCTTTTTTCTGTTCTGCTTTGAAACAGTTAAAAAGCCCTCAAAGGTAAATCTGCCTGAGGGCATACCTGAAATTGCAAGGGCTGTAACAAAAGCGCAGGGACCCGGAACTGCAAGCACCCGGATTCCGTTTTCGTGGCAAAGCCTTGTTAAGTCCTCGCCCGGATCGGAAATTATCGGCATACCTGCATCAGAAACAAGAGCGCAGTTTTCACCATTCAGAAGGCGGTCAATAATAACACCGCCTCTTTGAGCGCGGTTGTGTTCATAGTAGCTTACCATTGGCTTTTTAATGCCGAAATGATTAAGCAGTTTAATTGTTACTCTTGTATCTTCTGCGGCAATAAAATCACATTCGGAAAGCACCTGCACCGCACGGGGAGAAAAATCTCCCAGATTACCGATAGGTGTTCCTACAACATAAAGTATTCCTGCCATTATAAAACATTACCCTCTGCATCAAATAAAGGAAGCTTTTCAAGATAAATAATATCTTTTCTGTCTGCGGCATCGCCCTCTGCAAGAACTGCCAGAGCGCCTGCATACTGAACCTCTGCCATTTCAATAAGCTTTTCAACAGCTTTGAGGGATTCGCCTGTTGATATAACATCATCAACAATTATAACCTTTTTGCCCTTCATTTGCTCTGCTTCTGCAGTGTCAAGGTAAAGGTGCTGTTCACCCTCAGTTGTAATTGAATTTACAATAACATCAAAAACACCTGTCATATAAAGCTTGGGCTTTTTTCTTGCAACAAAATATTTCTTACCACTCTGGCGTGACATTTCGTGAGCAAGAGGGATACCCTTAGCCTCTGCGGTGATTATGTAATCAAATTCAGGTGCTTTTTTGAGAAGTGCATCTGCACAAGCAACTGTAAGCTCTGCATCACCAAACATAACGAAAGCACCAATCTGAAGCTTTTCATTAAGAGGGCAGAGAGGAAGATTTCTGTCAAGTCCTGCAATTTTCATTGAATGATACATATTTATGTCTCCTTGGGTGTATTTTACACCATTATTCTACATCTTAATTATATAAAATAGGTGGAAAATGTCAATAAGAAACAATGTTGAAAATAGTTCAATATTGTTGTATAATAGTTATATATTTACTATATCTGTAAAGGGTGACAGTATGCACATACCGACCTGTGAAACAAATAAACTTAATATAATCCCATTTGAAGAGGCTCTTTTAAAAGAGGCGGATGGCTCTTTTGAATATAATAGGGAAAAATGGCTTTATGTTCCCAATGCCTATACAGAATACCGATATATTTTAGGTACAAGGGGAAAGAATCCTTTGATTTGTATCGGTATTAATCCATCTACCGCAAAACCTGATGATCTTGATAATACTTTAAAATCTGTTGAGCGTACTGCCGCTTTTAATGGATTTGATAGCTTTATTATGTTTAATGTTTATGCACAGAGGGCAACTAATCCTAAAGATATGGACGGAGAGTTCAACACCTTTTTACATAATGAAAATATGAACGCTTTCAGATATATTCTTTCATCCTATGGCGAGGGTAAAACTCCTGCTGTATGGGCGGCTTGGGGTACAATTATTGAGAAAAGACCATACCTGATTCCATGCGTAAAGGATATGATAAAAATCGGTAATGAATTCGGTGCAAAATGGTACACAGTTGGCAAACGCTCAGTAAAAGGTCACCCACACCATCCGTTGTATCTTAAAAACAACAGTCCTGTCGATAATTTCGATGTTGAAAGTTATATTTTAACACTTGAAAATATATAATCTGTGTTGACATTTTGCGACAGACTATGATATAATTCACAAGTATATTTTTTAAAGACAGTGAAGAGAACAAGTAGCACTTTTCAGCGTAAAAAAGAGAGTTGCCGTTTGGTGAGAGGCGCGTGAGCAGATTGTGTGAATACATCTCGGAGTTTCGCACCGAAAATTTCAGTAGGCTGCGACGGGTACGCCCGTTAAAGCGTTTGAGTATTATTACTCTTTAAGGCAAATTGTGTGAGCAATTTGTGAAAAAAGGTGGTAACACGGTCAGGTTATACTGCTCGTCCTTTAGCTTCGGTTAGAGGACGATTTATTTTTTGAAAAATTTAAAAAGGAATGAATTACTTTGCCTATTACAGATTTTCTTGTGATTAATGCTAATAATCACAAAAACGAGGTTGCTCTTGTTGAAATTAACCCTGAAATGCAGGGGAAAAGCCGTCAGACATGGCGTGAATATTCTCTTATTGAAACAAATCCCTTCAATGTTGGCAGAAGCGAGCTTACATGGGGCGAGTTTGATAAAAGAGCAAACCGCTTTGCAAACCTTCTTCTTTCAAGAGGTATCAAAAAAGGGGACAGAGTTGCAATTCTCCTTATGAACGGAATTGAATGGCTTCCCATTTATTTCGGTATTCTTAAAACGGGTGCTCTTGCAGTTCCTCTTAACTATCGCTATACTGCAGAAGAAATCAAGTATTGTTTGAAGCTTTCTGATAGCAAAGTTCTTGTTTTCGGTCCTGAGTTTACAGGTCGTGTTGAGGAAATTGCCCACAGAATTCCTGATGTTAAATATTCTTTCTATGTAGGTGAGGATTGCCCCACCTTTGCAGAAAGCTATGACAGACTCGTTACATATTGCTCATCCCACGCTCCGGGAATTGAAATTTCCGACGAGGATGAGGCGGCTGTTTATTTCTCATCAGGCACAACAGGCTTCCCCAAAGCAATTCTTCACGCTCACAAGAGCCTTGTTCACGCTGCTATAACAGAGCAGAAGCACCATTCACAAGGCAGAGACGATGTTTTCCTTTGCATTCCGCCTCTTTATCATACAGGCGCAAAAATGCACTGGTTCGGTTCTCTTGTTGCAGGTAGCAAGGCAGTGCTTCTCAAGGGCACAAAGCCTGAACTGATTATCAAAACTGCAAGTGAAGAGGGATGCACAATTGTATGGCTTCTTGTTCCCTGGGCTCAGGATATTCTGGATGCTATTGAAAGCGGTGAAATTGATTTAAGTGAATATTCACTTTCTCAGTGGAGATTGATGCATATAGGTGCTCAGCCCGTTCCACCAAGTCTTATAAAGCGTTGGCTTTCTATATTCCCTCATCATCAGTATGATACAAACTATGGTCTTAGCGAGTCAATTGGCCCGGGTTGTGTGCATCTTGGTGTTGAAAATGTTCACAAGGTTGGCGCAATCGGTAAAGCCGGTTACGGTTGGGAAGTAAAAATTGTTGATGAAAACAAAAATGAAGTTGCCAAAGGCGAGGTTGGTGAGCTTGCAGTTAAAGGTCCCGGCGTAATGCTTTGCTATTATAAAGACGAAAAAGCAACTAACGAGGTTCTTCGTGATGGTTGGCTTTACACAGGTGATATGGCTCAGGAGGATGAAGATGGATTTATCTTCCTTGTTGACCGTAAGAAGGATGTTATCATTTCAGGCGGTGAAAACCTTTACCCTGTACAGATTGAAGATTTTCTTCGTAAATATGATAAAATCAAAGACGTTGCAGTTATCGGTCTTCCCGATGCCCGTCTTGGCGAAATTGCTGCCGCTATTATTGAAACAAAAGAGGGCGAAACAATAACTGAAGATGATATCAACGATTTCTGTTATGATTTGCCGAGATATAAACGTCCCAGAAAGCTTATTTTTGCCAAGGTTCCACGTAATCCCACAGGTAAAATAGAGAAACCAAAGCTTCGCGAGATGTATTGCGGTGAAAGCCTTGTTGCTTCACAGAATGAAATCAATAAATAATCATAAGAGGTATAGATAAATGAAAAAATTACTTTTAGGTAATGAAGCAGTTGCACGCGGTCTTTATGAGGGCGGCTGCAGAGTTGCTTCAAGCTACCCCGGAACACCCAGTACAGAGGTTACCGAGTGTATTTCCACATATGATGAGATTACAAGCGAATGGGCACCTAACGAAAAGGTTGCAATGGAGGTTGCCTTTGGTGCTGCAGTTGCAGGTGCACGTTCCTTCTGTGCTATGAAGCATGTTGGTCTTAACGTTGCTGCAGACCCACTTTTCACATCTTCTTACACAGGTGTTAATGCGGGTCTTGTTGTAGTTGTTGCAGATGACCCCGGTATGCACTCTTCACAGAATGAACAGGATAGCCGTCATTATGCCCAGGCTTCAAAGATTATGATGCTCGAGCCATCTGATTCTGACGAGTGTTTAAAATATTCAAAGCTTGCTTTTGAGCTTTCAGAGAAATTTGATACACCAGTTATTCTTCGTCTTACAACAAGGGTTTCTCATTCAAGAAGCCTTGCAGATGTAGGGGAGAGAGTTGACAACGGTCTTAAGGCTTATGAAAAGAATCCTCAGAAATATGTTATGGTTCCTGCAAATGCAAAGGTTAAGCATGTTTCAGTTGAAAAGAGAATTCTCGACCAGATTGAGTATTGCGAAACAGAAGCTGTTACAAATGGTCTTAACACAGTCGAATATAACGATAAGAAAATCGGGGTTATTACAGCAGGTATCTGCTATGAATATGCTAAGGAAGCTCTTGGTGATAAAGCCTCTTACCTTAAATTAGGTTGCGTTTATCCGCTTCCCGAAAAGCTTATCAAGGATTTCTGCGCAGAATGTGAAACAGTTTATGTTCTTGAAGAGCTTGATGATTATATTGAAACTCATTGCCGTAAAATCGGTGCTGATGTAAAGGGTAAAGCAGAATTTACTCTTTTAGGTGAGTATTCACAGGGGCTTATCAGAAAAGTAATTCTCGGTGAAGAAAGCAAATCTCTTAAAGCCGATGTTGAAATCCCTGCAAGACCTCCTGTTCTTTGCGCAGGCTGTCCTCACAGAGGTCTTTTCTATGCTCTTAAGAAGCTTAATGTAACCGTTAGCGGTGACATTGGTTGCTATACTTTAGGTGTTGCAAAGCCCTTGGGTATGATGGACACAGTTCTTTGCATGGGCGGTAGCGTATCAGGTCTTCACGGCAGAAATCTTGCAGACCCCGAACATGCTAATAAATCTGTTGCAGTTATCGGTGACTCTACCTTTATTCACTCAGGTGTTACAGGTCTTATTGACATCGCTTATAACAACAGTAATTCTGTTACAATAATTCTTGATAACAGCATTACAGGTATGACAGGTCATCAGCAGAACCCCACAACAGGCTTCAATATTAAGGGCGAGCCCGCAGCGGCAGTTAGCCTTGAAAAGCTTTGTGCGGCAGTTGGCATCAATAATGTTTTCGTTGTTGATCCCTATAATCTTGACGAAAGCTATACAGCAATTAAAAATGCACTTGAGCTTAATGCTCCTGCAGTTGTTATTTCAAGAAGACCTTGCGCACTTCTTAAAACTGTTAAGCATAATCCGCCTCTTAAGGTTAATAAAGATAAATGTAAATCCTGTAAGATGTGTATGAAAATCGGTTGTCCTGCTATCAGTATGAAGGACGGAAAAGCAGAAATTGACTTTACACAGTGCCTGGGTTGCAATGTTTGTTCTCAGCTTTGCAAATTCGGTGCTATTGAATAAGAAAGGAGAGTGGCTATAATGAATAAATCAATTATGATAGTTGGTGTTGGCGGTCAGGGAACTCTTCTTGCAAGCCGTATTTTAGGTAGTGCTCTTCTTTCAAAGGGCTACGACGTTAAGGTGTCTGAGGTTCACGGTATGAGCCAACGTGGTGGTAGCGTTGTTACATACGTTAAGTACGGTGAAAAGGTTTACTCTCCCGTAATCGGAGAGGGCGAAGCAGACCTTATTCTTGCATTCGAACAGCTTGAATCTGCAAGATGGCTTTCTTGCCTTAAGCCCGACGGTAAAGTTATTGTAAATACTCAGAAAATTGACCCTATGTCAGTTGTAATAGGGGATAGTCAGTATCCTGATGGCGTTATTGATGCTGTGAGAGCTGCCGGTGCATCTGTTTACGAGGTTGACGCGCTTCCTCTTGCAGTAGAGGCAGGTTCCTCTAAGGCGGTAAACGTTGTGCTTATCGGTGCAATGGCTAAGAATACCGACATCGATAAAGAAATATGGATAGAGGCTCTTAAGGCTTGCGTTCCTCAGAAATTTCTCGAGATGAATCTTAAGGCTTTTGAGTTGGGTTATTCAAAATAATAAAAAAGACCATCGATTTGTGACGATAAAAATCGATGGTCTTTTTATATATTAAATATAATATATAAAAAGTGTTGTTTTTCGTTGACAAAATAGATTGTTTATACTAAAATAGATTATGTAGTATTATAAGTATAACTATAGTACTGATTTGCTATGAAAAGCAAGTTCTTATCGAAAGGGTGTTTTTTAGTGAAAAAGTCAAAACTTTTATCCATCCTTCTCGCTCTTATGATGCTCGTAAGCACAATGTCTTGTCTTACAGTTATCGCTAATGCGGCGGTTGTTGCATCAGACGGCGAGTATGATGAAGAGGGTAATCTTTTGCAAACCTATTGGGAGTTGGATGATGCCGGTGTTCTTAACATCTATACGGATTGTGCAGCTACATGGTCTGAGTATAGGGATCAGATTACCGCTATTGTTCTTGGTTCCGAGGTTACGAAGATTCCTGACTCAGCTTTTGTCGGTTGTCAGAACATTCAGGAAATTGATTTCACTAACGTTGGAATTGATGTTTTAGGTGCAGGAGCATTCCAGAATCTCGATTCTCTTCGTGTAGTAAAGCTCGGTTACGTACGCAATATTGGGGAATATGCTTTCTACGATTGTGATAATTTGGAAGAAGTGTATATCGGCGGCGGTCTCGAGTATGGTGAAAACGATTCTATAGGACAGAATATCTTTAAGTCCTGCGACAAGCTTAGATATGTGTGGTTGGGTAACGGTACTCGTTCAATCGGCTACGGTATGTTTGATGATTGTACATCTCTCGTTACAGTAGATATGCCCGATAGTATCATTGATATCGGCAAGCTTGCGTTTGATAACTGTACATCGCTTATTAATATTGTTATTCCTGACAGTGTTGAGTCTGTTGGCGATTACGCATTTAACGATTGCATATCAGCAACAAGTCTTTATATCGGTCACGAGGCTGAGTATTTCGGAGAATTCGTATTCGGTAACAACACAAGCCTTGTGGACATAGAAATCAAATGTGCAATGCCCGTTATATCATATGGTATGTTCTTTGGCTGTACATCTCTTAAAAATATTCCTCTTCCTCAGGGTGTACAGACAATCGGTGCTGCAGCATTTATGGGTTGTACATCACTTGAATCCATAAATATCCCCGCTACTACCACTATGATTGGTGAATCTGCATTTGACGGTACTGCACTTACAACAGTTACTATTCCTTGGAACGTTGTAGATATCGGTGCAGGTGCCTTTACAAACTGCGCAGAGCTTACAGCAATCAATGTTGACGCTAAAAACACAAGCTATACAAGTGTTGATGGTTCATTATACGATATTTCACTTAACACACTTCTCTGCTGCCCTGCAGGTAAGACAGGTACATATACAATAAATGACGGAACAACTACTATTGCTAACGATGCATTTATCGGTTGCGAGGGACTTACAAGAATTGAAGCTCCCGATACGATCACAGATATCGCATACAATGCATTCAATGGTTGTTCAGCTAACCTTATTATTGCAACGGGTTGTACATCAGCACTTGCTGATTTTGCTGCAAAACGCGGTATTAATACAGAGCTTGTTCATTCTGATGAAACAAAGTGGATAGAGACAGTTGCTCCCAACTGTACAGATGACGGTGAAAAGGCAGAGGTTTGTGTAGATTGCGAATTTGCATTCGGTACAGAGGTTGTTCCTGCACTCGGTCACCAGTATGATGCAGGTGTAGTTACAAAGGAAGCAACTTGTGAAGAAGACGGTGTTGTTACTATCACTTGTCAGAGAACAGATTGCGGCGACTTCTACACAGTTACAATTCCTGCAACAAATCATAAATATGATGCAGGCGTAGTTGTTCTCGAACCAACATGTGAGACAACAGGTATTAAGAGATTTACTTGTCAGAATACAGGTTGCTACGATTACTATGAAATAGATATTCCTGCAACAGGTCACAACTACACAACAACAGTTACTAAGGATCCTACTTGTGAAGAGGAAGGCATTGAAACAACAGCTTGTGACAGATGCGGCGACTTTACAACAGCAGCAATTCCCGCAACAGGTCATTCATACAATGAGGGCGTAGTTACTGTTGCTCCTACTTGTGATGAAGACGGTGAGATGACATATACATGTGCAAACTGTGGTGATACATACACAGAGGTTATTCCCGCTATCGGTCACAATTATGTTGAAGAAATTACTAAGCCCGCTACATGTATAGATGCAGGTAAGAAGACTCATACATGTTCTAATTGCGGTGACGCTTACGAAACAACCTTCGCGGGTGAACATAGAATCGCAACAGCAACAGTTAATCCCACTTGTGATAAACCCGGTAAGACAGGTGAGTGGTGCGTAGTTTGTGGCCAGTTCGTTGGTGCAACTACAGAGATTCCCGCAAAGGGTCACAGCTACAAGGATGGCAAGTGTACTTCTTGCGGTAAGGCAGACGGCTCAGCAGGCGGTTCAACACCTACTCCTCAGCCCGTAGTTCGCCCCGCAACACCCAAGATGAAGCTTGTTAGAAACGAAGTTAAGGGTCTTTCAGTTTCTTGGTCTGCAGTAGAAGGTGCCGCATCCTACAGAGTATATCGTCGTGGTGCAGGTGACAAGTACTGGACATATATTACAACAGTTACCGGTACATCTTATCTCGATACAAAGGCTACAACAGGTAACTACTGGAGATATACAGTAAGAGCTGTTGGTCAGAATGGTCTTTACAGCGGTTACGAAAACGGTATTTACATCAAGAGAGTTGATACTCCCGCGATGAAGAAGCTTACCAATACTGCAGCAGGTATCAATGTTACTTGGAGCGCAGTAAGCAACGCTAAGGAATACAGAGTATATCGCCGCGGCGCAGGCGAGACAACCTGGACTTATATCGGTACAGTAACAGGCACAAGCTACCTTGATACTGCAGTTAAGAATGCAAACGGACAGTACTTCAGATATACTGTAAGAGCAGTTGACGGATACTACAGCAACTTCGAATCAGGTATCTACACAAAACGCGTTACAAAATAAATTAAATATTAAGGGGCTGTAAAAAACGCAAGTTTTTTTACAGCCCCTTTTATTATCATAAAATAATATATACCATATAATATATTGGTGATATTATATGGTGAGATTTTATTTTAAGCCCACTTTTAGACGGAAGCCTATTCTGAAGGCGAAGCCTCTACGGATAAAGAGGCGACGTGAAACCATTGTGTTCCGTATTGTTGTTGCTATCCTGATTTTTAGTATTATTACCGTAGTTACGGATATGAAGATGAGACCCATTATAAAGACTGTCGGTGGAAATGCCCTTAAAAACTCATTATCAAACGTTCTTGACGGAGCTATAAATGATATCGTAGATGATTTGGGGGTAAAGTACAGTAATATGGTGAGTATTCAGAAGAATGACGAGGGCAAGATTGTTGCGATAACTTTAAATGCCACTTACATAAATGCATATAAAACAGAAATTGCAGATAAATGCTCCGATAGACTCAGTCAGTTTAATGAAGCTATAGTAAGTGTGCCTATCGGCTCGCTGTTTGATATAGCAATTTTAAACGGAAAAGGCTTTATGGTTGAATCTAATGCAACCATATACGGTTTTGCAGTTACGGACGTTGTTTCAGAATTTCAAAGTGCAGGAATTAATCAAACAAGGCACATTATATATCTCGAGGTGAAGGCATCTGCTCACGCGTATATGGGTCTGTGTTATCTTAATGAAACAGTTGACGAAACAATAATTCTTGTTGAGACCATTATTGTAGGTGAAGTGCCGGAATCCTATTATATACGCTCATAGAAAAACCCGAAGGCTTATTGCCTTCGGGTTTTTAATATCATTCATTTATAAATTTATCCATAAGGGTGTAACCGACGTCAATATAATTACCGGTATTCTTTGCATTTATCTCGGTAAATGACTCGATGCCGTTATCCTTTGCGGTGGATTTTCTGTAGATCATATAGGGTACGGGGTCAGAGGCGTGAGTCATTGTTACTATGGGTGTAGGATGGTCGGGGAGTACCATGATTTTATAATCAGCGTATTCATCTAACGCGGGAAGAAGCTTGCCGAGAATCTTCTCATCAATAATCTCTATAGCCTTCACCTTATTGTCGGGCTCGTTTCTGTGACCGCATTCATCGGGTGCTTCTAAGTGGATATAAACGAAGTCCTTTGACTTAAGCTCTTCAATAGCGCATTCTGCTTTACCGTCAAAGTTTGTGTCTATGTATCCCGTTGCACCATCGACGTCAGGAGCAGCCATATTAGCGCATTTAGCAATTCCCTTAAGCAGATCAACGGCGGAGATTATTGAACCGTCAACGCCGTATTTTGCCTTGAAATCCGGGAGTGATGGCTTGGTGCCTTCACCCCAAAGCCAAATATGGCTTGCGGGACGCTTGCCGTCGGCAATTCTTTTGAGATTTACGGGGTGATTTTTAAGAACTTCACCGCTGCGTTTCATAAGGTCGATAAGCGGTGCGGCGTTTTCACTATGGCTTAAATACTCACCGATAACGCGGCCGCTTATGTCGTGGGGCGGTGTCATTTCGCCAAGGTCGGTTGTACCGCGGTCAACCACAAGGCAGTGGCGGTAACTGACCCCGCTGTAAAACTTGTAAATTTCGCTCCCTAGTTTTTCGTCAACCGTCTTTATAATTTCGGCGGCTTCGGCGGTCGAAATATCGCCTGCACAG
>JAZUOL010000007.1:0-6091 GCA_045604605.1 Acutalibacteraceae bacterium
ATATATTCCGTATAAGTGCTTTCAAAGGCTTTGTCAATAAAAGCAATTCTTTCGGACAAGGGAATAGCAGGGGATTCAAGGACCTTGATATAATCAGGGTTTCCTTTAAATATATCTCCGATTTCGAGAAGACTTTTTTCGTATTCGTCAACGGCATTGTTCTCTGTTGCAAGAGTAAAAAGAGCAGTAGCATACTCTTTATTAGTTTGTGTCATAGCCGTCACCTATTTCCTCGATAAAGGAGTCGATAATCTGTTTGTGATCGTCAGAATTAATTTCGCGTTCAAGAATTTTGCTTGTAAGAACTGTGCTGACATCAACAATTTCACGCTTGATACTCTCTTCAGCCTTAGTCATTTCTAACTCAGCATCTTCTTTTGCCTGACGAACAATAACATCTGCATCAGTTTTTGCTTTTTCGAGAATTTCATTTTCTCTCATTTTGGCAAGATTTACGGCAGACTGAATGATACCGTCAGCCTCTGCTTTTGCGCCTGACAGCTTTTCTTCGTAAGCTTGTTTTTCTGACAATGCCTCATTTTTTGCATTCTCTGCTTCGCTGTATTGTACATCAATAGCATCCTGACGTGCTTTAAGCATTTTCTTAACGGGTTTATAAAGAAATTTTTTTACTCCCCAGAAAAGAAGTGCAAGATTGGCAAGAGAAACAAGCATTTGCCATATGTTTATTGAAATAACGTCTAATGTTTGCATAATGCTTTACTCCAATTTTCCTCTTTTTAAAAATTAAAGAGACTGGATTGTTTCAACAAGAATGTTAACAAGAAGTCTGGGTGCAACGAAAATAAGAAGAATTGCAATAACAAGAGCGTAAAGACCAGTTGTTTCCGCAACAGCACAACCCATAAGCATTGTTGTTGTAACAGCACTTTTGCTTTCGGGTTGACGGCCGATAGCTTCACAAGCCTTTGCAACTGCATTACCTTCACCGATACCAGGGCCGATACCTGCAATCATTGCCAAACCTGCGCCAAGAGCGCAACATCCTAAAATAATACCGAGTGCGAGTTCCATAATATTTCCTCCAAAAATTTATTTTGCTTTTTTATTATTTGAAAGCTTTTTTTGCCTTCTTTTTTCATAAAGTTCGAAATCAAAAGCTCCTGAGACATTGAGCATTGTAAGCATTGCGAAAATGAATGCCTGAAGACAACCGCTGAACACATCAAAGTAAACGGAAAGTACAGCAGGAATACCTACCTGGAAAATAGGTATATCTGCTAAAAAGCCGGGTAATGCACCTAAAAGCTTGTTTGATAAACTACCAAGTGCAAACGCCAGAAGCGTTGAAATAACTGTTCCCGAAAGAACGTTACCATAGTGACGGAAGGACATTGAAATGGGAGTTGCAAATTCGCTGATAAAGTTAATGGGAGCTAAAAATGCAACAGGCTGGGTAAAGCCTTTGAGATAATTCAATGGTCCGCATTTCATTTTGTAATAGGTAATAATAAAGAAAACGAGAATTGCCCAACCACCGACAATGTTAATATCTGATGTTGGCGGGAAAAGACCAAACAACGATAAAAGACTTGAACAAGCAGAAAGTAGCATTATTGCAAGAATGAAAGGAGAATACCCTTTGAAATATTCGCCCATGTTTTCAAGAACCATACCATCAATTTTTTCAACTGCAAGCTCTGCAATATGCTGGCGCTTCAGGTCTGCTTTTTCACTTATGCCGTGAGTAATAAAACGGCAGAAGAAGAAAAGCGTTATAAGCACCAAAGCTGAGTTAATCTGAGATTCCGTAACGGGAAAATCCTGCAAGGGCATTGGTATAGTGAAGAAAATTCTTGCACCTGTTATGGTGATTTCTGTTGAAGGCGGTTCTGTTAACACCTGAAGAACAATGCCGCATACAATGGGGAGAATCATCATAACAATATAGAAAATATCTACTACCTTGAATTTGAGTTTTGAAGTTTGCAAAAGCATCACCTCTTTATATATCAGAATGAAATTATTTGTTTTTCATAAAAACGGGTCTTAAGGCTACCGCAATTCTTGGAAAAAGCAGAGGTATAAGCACCGCAATTGTGTTGAAAACGGGAACAAGATAACCTATGAGAGCAATTACAAAAATAAGAAGCAGTCGTAAGGATTGAGAAAGCTTCATTAAATTTTTCGCATCTTTTTCTTCTTTACCTAAAGAAGATTGAACGGAGAGCCCCATAAGAAAGAAATTTCCAACAGCGGCAACAAAGCCTAAAAGATTGCCTGTTAAAACGGTGTAATCCCATTTGCCAATGATCAAAAATACTGATTGCAAGGCTAAACTGAAAATAAAAACCATTGCAGCAATATAGCCTGTTTCCTTTAAAACCGTTGGGTCTATTTTTTTCACGGAATACACCTCCAAATGTTTTTACCATTAAATTTTATTATACCACTATTATGCACCTAAGACAATATTTTTAAATTAAATTTTTACTAAAATGAAAGAAAAGCATCGTTTTCGATGCTTTCAATAATTATTTTAATACGGGCATATTATTTTCATCAAATTTTACTTCTTTTATTCTTGCGTGACGGCAGGGGTCGTAAAGAACCTCTTCGCAGAATGTTCCGCACGCTTTTTCAAGGTGAGAAGCGGGGCGGGCGTGATAAATCAATAAAAGAGTACCTTTTTCATCAACAACAAAGCTATTGTGTCCCGGGCCTGCTTCATTAATTAAATCTTTGGTTTCAAGAACAGGATTAGAAAGCTTTTTCCAAGAAGAAATATTCATTAAATCTGCATCTTTGTCCGCATAAAGCATACCCATACAGTATTCTTCACCTGTTCCGGATGCGGAAAAGAAAATGAAGATTTTTTCATCAGTTTTTAGAACGGATGGTCCCTCATTTACCGCGTGACGAACTTTTTCCCAAGTGTATTCAGGTTTGGTTAAAAGAACGGGCGTTGAAATCAATTTCCAAGGCTTATCAGGATTGATTTCTGCCATAAAAAGAGAGGAATCACCAAGCTTTTCAGCCCATATCAGATAATGCGTTCCATTATTTTCAAAATAAGTCATATCAAGAGAAAACTCTGTAAAAGAGCGGGTGTCGCTTTCCGTTGACTGAACTTTACATTTTTCTTCCCAAGGGTCATTTATGGGGTCAGCGCCCTTGCATTGAAGAACATAGGGTCGTATATTCCATACATTATCATAATCACCTGCAGCAAAGAAAATATACCATTTACCATTTATAAAATGTATCTCAGGCGCCCAGATATGCTTTGCCATATTGCCTTTTTCGTGAGCTTTCCAGATAGTGTGTTCTTCTGCATCTTTTAAACCTATAACAGTATCACTTTTGCGAAGAATTATTCTGTCATAACCACTATCAGCATTAAGATATGCGGGGTAAGATGCAGTAAAATAATAAAAACTATCAGGGCCCTTAACGATATAAGGGTCTGCTCGTTGGGGGATGAATGGGTTGGGGTACATAAAGCCACCTCGAAATTCATATTAAAAATATTTTATCATTTTCAGCAAGGAGTTTCAATATAAAAATGCGGAATGTGGAGTGCGGAGTGCGGAATGGTGGTGGGTTGCCCCGTAAAGATTACCCTTTGTGAATGTAATGTAATACTTTTCAAAACACCCCACCGTTATATTTGTATTGGTACTTGAAGAGGATGGCTACAATAATTACATGTCCTATAATTAAAACAGATGTACCCAATACTTGTAAAAAATGAATATCAGGAAACAAGGATGTTAAACTGCAAACAAAGGTAGGTATACTCATTAATATAATACTTTTGCCCATAGAATTACAATAACCTTCCCGGTCAACAACATTTCTGTAATGGTAGGAATGCAAAAGCGAAATATGCCCCTTTTTTATTGCAAATCCTGATGCAACTAAAAGAATAGCAACAATAAGTAAAACAATAAATTCTGTGCCATTTTCAAAGGATATATTTGAGATAATTGCATCCGTGAGATAAATAAAAGTTGGAAATGCGGGTGGAATAAGGATAATAAAAAATATGATTAGACATAAAAAAGTTTGAAGCTTTTTCTTTTTTACTTCTTTTTCTTTTGTTTCAATAGCATGTATAACGTTTTTTTCTGCAATTTCTGTAAGCTTTTCTTCTTCAATTCGTTTTCCTGCTAAAAGCTCGTTAACAGTAACTCCAAAAAATTCACTCAGAGCTAAAAGAGAGTTAACATCTGGGAAGCCTTTTCCTGTTTCCCAACGGGAAATTGCCTTGTCTGAAACATTAAGCTTTTCTGCTAAATTCTTTTGGGTAAGGTTGTTTTCTTTTCGTAAATCAGAAATAAATTTACCGCAGTCTTTTGATGTCATATCATCACCGCCTTGCTTTATTTATTATAATGAATACGTAGCGGAACAGTCAACCTATGAATCGTAGAGTTACTGAAAATACGAAATTCGAAGTCCGAAGTTCAAAATGCGAAATGAGGCTTTTGCAACGCATTATAATTGTAGGGTACGGTCTTGGCCGTACCGCAGAAAGAGTAAAAGTAACGCAACAAACCAATTGCATTTTTTAAAAACAGGTATTATAATCAAACTATCAAAAATATAGGTGAAAATATGAAAACAGAAACTAATTTTGAAATAATAAAGCAGTTTGCAAGAGCATATACCTACCCTCCCGAAAGAGTGAGAGTGGGTTGCAGAGGTCTTGTTGTTAAAGATAACAAGGTTCTTTTGTCCTGCGAACAAAGAAAAAATGTTTATATGAGTCCGGGTGGCGGACTTGAAGCCGGCGAAAGTCTTGAGGAATGCGTAATCAGAGAGCTGGCAGAAGAAACCGGCTTTATGGTTAAGCCCGTAAAAGCATTTGTAAAGGTTAAAGAATATGCGTATGAGGTGCTTTGGGAAAATAATTACTTCATTTGTGAAATAGAAGGCGAGTGTGAAAGACGCCTGACCGAAAGTGAAGAATATAATAAGGTGAAAGCCGTCTGGGTAGATATTGATGAAGCAATAAAAATTTTCAGCGATTATCAAAGCAAAGAAACCGACCACGCAAGTCTTTATCTGAGAGAGTATACAATTCTTAAAAAATTTAAGGAAGCAGATTAATCCGTTCCGAATTTATTGACACGAAAAAATATATGTGGTAGAATACATCTCGCGTAAAAGTGGGCGAAAGAAAAAACCTCTTCACTATTCACTCTTACTTTTTAACTAGATATGCGGGGGTGGAGGAATTGGTAGCATTGAGCCCGCACGCCGCCTGTGGCGGATGCAGTAAGGGCGAAATGGCGTAGCGGTCAAAATCGTTAGCGACGACCAGGAACGACCAACGATTTTGGGCACCGCAAGAGTCCTTCCCATAAAGTTCTTTCCTCAGCTAAGTTGCTGAGTGATGTAATTAATAAAATTTCACTAAATATGCGGGTATGGTGAAACTGGCAAACACGTATGGTTCAGGTCCATATGTCGCGAGACTTGCAGGTTCAAGTCCTGTTACCCGCACCATCGCTCAAAGCCTTATGTATCAAGGCTTTGGGCATTTTTTATTGTCAAAGGAAAAGTATTCACAACAAAAAAGCAGGTGCGTAACTTTAAGTTATGCACCTGCCTTTGGTCAATAGAGATATTGTTTTTTTGCTGTGAAAAGGATAACATTTAATACTTACAAAAACATAAGCGTTACATTCGAATTTTCATACATCCATTTTGTTACACATTTTTATAAATTATTAAGTTGATAATCCAGGAAAAGTTGTCAAATCTTAGATAAAACAACTTATTCCAACTGTATAAACAAGCACTATGTTTATTTATTGGTTGTAGAGAAAAATTTATTTTCTCACAGGAAGTGTAGATTTTTGGGTTGTACATTTGAAACCACATTGCATTAAATAGTCACTTGTAGTGGCTAACGCACTTTCATTTTCAATAAAAGGGCTAATTAAAACTTTGAACTGCCCCAAATTGTGCGGACAGCACAAAAAAGGACCATATGGTAGAAAATATTAAATTTTAAGCAACAAACTGATTTCGTTTTTCTATCGGAGTCAGTTATGTTTTTAATTGAATTCTTTCATTGTTGTAGAAATCTATGTATTGACCTATGAGGAGGCGAGCCTCC
>JAZUOL010000008.1:0-2614 GCA_045604605.1 Acutalibacteraceae bacterium
TTTCGAGAGTGTCAAAAACTATCACTTCACAGAGAACAACGAAGGTAGTTCAGGAGGAACTACAAAAGTAGAAGCAAACTCTTTCCGACCGTTGCAAATTGTCTGGATAGACAACGAGACTATTGAAGTGCAGAATGCGCAGCCTAACCTGACAGTTTCACTTGTTAGCATAAGTGGCTCTGTATTGTCTCAGACAAAGGCAGACGCAGACGGCAAAGCGACCATCGTTGTACCAAACACGGCAGGAGTTTATGTGCTTACTGCCGGAAGTCAATCATTTAAAATCATTCGTAAATAATAAAATAAGATAGTAAATAAAATGAAAAAAAGTTTAATAACATCAGTTGCGGCGTTAGCAGTAGGCTTGTTTGCATTTGCAGAAACAGGCATGTATGTAAAACTGAAAAACGGAGAAACTTTCAGACACAACGTAGATGATGTCGAAGAGGTTGTTTTTGCTGAGATACAAGGACAAAATCCTATTTTTAAATTCACAAAGCTAACAAACAACACTGCAAGCGTAGCTGTTGCCCCAAGAATGATACCTACAGGTCCAATTACCATCCCTTCTGAAGCTGAAATCGATGGAAAGATTTACAAAGTCACACATATCGAAGCATTGGGCTTTCACGAGTGTCAGGTAACAAAAATTGTGATTCCATCAAGTGTCACAAGTATTGGAGACGGTGCTTTTTATAATTGCCATACTTTGACGAGAATAAACATCCCATCAAATGTCACAAGCATTGGCATTGGTGTATTTGGAGGTTGCTGTGCATTAAAAGACATAACAATACCATCTAGTGTCACAAATATTGGAGACCATGCATTTGGAGGCTGCGGGGAGTTAAAAGACTTAACAATACCATCAAGTGTCACAAGTATTGGAGACAGTGCGTTTTATGATTGTAAGAATCTTGACTTAGTAATTAACAACACAGAAAGGAACGTAACTGTTGGAAGCAATGCCTTTGAGGGATGCAAATCTGTAACATGGGAAATTATTCCAGACAAAGAATCTACAGGATTGAAATTTGAAGTGTCCGGCACAACAGCTATGGTTGCAAAAGGCGATTACTCTAAGCTTGATACTGTATTCATCCCATCGAAGGTGAAAATTAACGGCAATGTATATACTGTTACAGGTATCGCGAATAATGCGTTCAACAATTGCAAAAGCTTAACTTATGTGAAAGTGTCCGGAGGAGTCGCAAATATGGGCGTTGCAACTTTTTCCGGCTGCGAAAACTTGGAAACAGTCGAGCTGGGAGATGGCATTAAAAAAATCAGCAATTCACTCTTTAATGGATGTGCAAACTTGTGGGACATTAACATACCTGCTTCGGTTACAGAAATTGACGGATCTGCATTTGAAGGCTGCGCAAGTCTGGCGAGTATAGATATTCCGGCTAATGTTACAAATATTGTAGAATATGCGTTTTACGGCTGCAAAAATTTGGCAAGCATAAACGTGGATGACAAAAACACTACTTACTCTTCTGTCGATGGTGTTTTGTACAACAAAGAGAAGACTATTTTGATTCAGGCACCGGGCAAAATTCAAGGCGTGTTCACAATACCTTCTGGCGTAACAAATATCGCAAGCGGAGCGTTCGGTTCATGCGAAGGTTTGACCGGCTTAGAGATTCCTGCAAGCGTTACGAGCATCTCTGAATATGCTTTCGAGAATTGTACCGGTTTGACCAACGTAACTATTCCGTCAAGTGTAAAAAACATCGACTATAATGCGTTTGCGGGCTGTGAAAATCTCGATGTAGTAATTCGTAACGCAGAAGAAGACGTAACTGTTGTAAGCGGAGCTTTTGACGACTGCAAATCAGTAACATGGAAAATAATAGACGAGTCTGAATCTCCGCTCAAATTTAAAGTCTTGACAGAAACCACAGCAGAGGTAACAAAAGAAAATTGCGTGGAGGGTTCTGTTACAATTCCTTCAAAAGTGGTAATTGACGGAAAGACATATAGTGTTGTTAGCATCGCATACCAAGCGTTTAAGAACTGCAAAGGGCTGACTAACATAACAATTCCAACAAGTGTTATAAAGATTGAAGGCTATGCATTTACAAATTCGGGTCTAACTACTATCGAACTGCCATCCAGCATTACAAGCATCGATTATGGCTTGTTCTCAGGCTGCTCAGATTTGGTTAGTGTGAAAATCCCGTCAAGCGTTGAAAGTATTGGAGAAAATGCGTTTGTGAGTTGTACAAGCTTGACCAATTTAGAACTTTCGTCAAGCATTAAATCTATTGGAGTTATGGCGTTTTATAATTGCGAGAATCTTGACCTTGTGATAGACAACTCAGAAGATAATGTAGAAGTTGCAGTGCAAGCTTTCCAAAACTGCAAGTCTGTGACTTGGAAGAAATAAACCTCTTCCATGAAATATAAAAAATGGGATGCGCGAAAATGTGCATCCCATTTCTTTTCTAATCAAATTCTTCAAAAAACTATCGATTCTCTTTCGGAAACGCATAAAAAAAGTGAGTTTCCGATAAAGAATCGGAAGGTGGAAAGCTTCTTATCATTTTATTGAAAGTGTTTGAGTAATTCGTATCTTTTCTTGGTTGCAATGTACTTCTTTCCAAGTAAT
>JAZUOL010000009.1:0-2184 GCA_045604605.1 Acutalibacteraceae bacterium
TTTCGTAGGTTCTGATGTGGTCTTCCGTGCTGTTATTGTCACGGTAATATACACCCTTTTCAGATTCCGTGAGGATAAGGTTGTTGTTATCATCATAACTGAATTTGGTAGTAAAACCGGCAATGTCCTTATATGATATAAAAATCAGGGTAAAAATCAGGGGACGGTTCTGTGATTGACGATTTTGGCACCACAAAACCGCCCCTGATTTTAAATTTTAAAAGCTGAAAAACCTTGATTTACAAGGGCTTACGACTCAATCATAGAACCGTACCCTGATTGGTTCATGATTGGTTTCTCCCCTGATTGGTTTCTAATCAAAAAGGGTTCGTGTGTCATTTTATTGAATTAATTATACACAAGTCTAACAAAATAGTCAAGATTCAGGAATATATGTAGGACAGGGGAGAGCTTTGTATTTGATTTTTATTAACAAAACACTCCCCATATCCTATTAAAATTTTAAAGCAAAACCCTTGATTTTACAGGTTTTTTAAGACTTTTCCAAACGGGACACAGAACCGTCACCTGTCTTGTTCAAACCGTTCCCTGATTGGTTCTAGATTTTATGATGCCTAAGTAAAAAAACATTAATGAAATAGACAACAAGGTTGAAGCTATTTTAAATATTGACAAAATATCTATTTCAAAAATTTTTATTATCAAAAAAACGATTATAAATAAACAAGATACAATTTTATTTTTTCGATTTGATGGGTTAATAACATTTTTGCATTTTGGCGCCGATTGTTTAATTTTATTTCTTTTTGTTAATAATTCAAATGTTATAATTTCAATCAGCGAAACAATAAAAAGAACTAACATAACAATCAAAATATTTATAGCTGTTTTTCCAATAAGAAAAGCAGAAGTTATAGAAAAAACAACAGAATTATATACACCTAATATGCCAATTTTTTTATAGTAATCAAAATTGAATCTTCTTATACCCAAAACCATAATTATTGAAATTTGAACAATTGACAAAGTAGTGGTAACTAACAATAAAACTTTATTGCTGCTAATAATACTAATAGAAAACTCAAGAATTATAAGTAAAATTATAAAAATTATCATACTAGTAAAAGGAATTACGTGCTGTTTATTGTTGCTCAATATTTCCACACTCCTTTTACATCAATTTTAAATTTTTCAAGTGCGTGGTTAAGCAATAATGCAAAACTCCCTCCAACAACTATACCTATTGTGTTTCCAACAGCTTTTCCAATTATAGTACCAGCAACGGGGGAAATGGCCGTCCCTATTGTAGAGCCAACAAAACCACATACCAATTCAGCGGTTTTTACCCCAATTTTTAACCCTACACCTGCACATAATATATCATTTGTAATTTCAGTACTGGTATCCCATAGTATTTTGCCTGTAGTATATTCTTCTAAATTTTTACTGTTCTCTACCTCTAGTAGATTTTCGGCAATTATACTAAAATATGTAACAGTTTTACTAAATTTTTCCATGCTATTAGATGCATTGCTTATTGAATTTGCTTGTGCAAGTGTTTGTGTGCTACTAATATTCAATGCAACTTCATATACGTAATCATAAAAATCATTAATGGCGTTAAGAAGTTCAATAAAATCATCACCATTCGGATCACTAAACATAACCGGGTTATTCCCACAATATGCAAACATATTGTATGAAAGTGGCTTGTCAATATCAGTAGTTATATACCCATCCGCATTAATAAACCTACCAATACTCGGATCATAATACCTTGACTGCAAGTAGTATAAACCTGTCTCCCTATCGTAATAATAACCTCTGTAACGAATGGGATTAACCTTTGCAAGATTGAAGTCGGTTATGTCTTTTGTTATTTCGCAATTACCCCAGGCATCGTATTCATATTCAACAAGGCAGGTGCCGTTGTGGTCGTAAATTGCAACAACGTCACCGTTAAGAGTTGTTGCAGGGTAGTAGGTTGTTCCGTCATACTCTAAGCCTGTGAGCAAGCCGTTGCAATCATAGAAATAGAAGATGTTTTTGCTACCGCGCTTTTCATAGTGCAATTGGTCGCCGATATAAACATATTCGCGCTTTACACCATTAACGACTTTTTCAGTTCTGAGACCGTCATCATTGTAGTTATACGTAACACTTGTGGTAGTGTTGGTCTCAGGATCGGTATAAGTGTGGCTTGTTAACTGCCTGCCGAACCAA
>JAZUOL010000010.1:0-3310 GCA_045604605.1 Acutalibacteraceae bacterium
ATACATTCTCACAGGTAACAGCCGAAAAGACACAGACCAAAACAAAGTTATATCACCTATGCTTGCCAAAATCATTTCAATGGAATTTGGTTATGATGAAAATTGGATTTTAAATGGTGATGAATAAAAGAAAAGCGGAACAGAGAAATCAATCTCAGTTCCGCTTGTTTATTATGTCAAAGGGGTGAGCGTTGTAGCTCACCCCTTAATGTTATTTATTTTACTAAATCTTTGAAAGCTTTACCTGCCTTGAATGCAGGGACCTTACAAGCAGCAATTTTAATCTTTTCGCCTGTCTGCGGATTCTTACCTTCACGAGCAGCTCTTTCACGAGCTTCAAATGTACCAAAGCCGATTAAGGAAACCTTATCTCCAGCTTTAACTGCATTCTGTACGCCACCGATAAATGCGTTTAATGCTTTTTCAGCATCCTTTTTTGTGATGCCTGCTTCTTCAGCCATAAGTGCAACAAGTTCTGTTTTGTTCATAACAAATATTCCTCCTTAGGTTTTTACAATGGTATTTTATCATATTTTTTGTATGATTACAAGGTATTTTAAAATAAATGGTAATTATATCATATCGTAATCATAACATTTATAATTTCTTTTTTCTTCCTTATAGCATAGTCATAAGCTACCTTTGTACCACTTTTAGGTTGGTAGTCTGTCAAATCTCGTTTGCCATTTCTTCGTCTTGGTGGTAAATAGTTTTCATCATAATAAATCACACAAAAATTCGATTTATTTATCATTTCCTGATTCCGTTCCACATAAGAAGCTTTGCCTGCTTTTTCCATATGCTCAGGAAAGTATGTGCCTTCATAATGCTTAAGCAGACTTTCTTCATACCAATCGGGAATAAGTTGAAACGATGACCTGACATATATCCGTTTGATGTAAGGATATTTTTCTTTCAGCTTGGTAACAGTTTTATGGCATAAATCATCGAACTCACTTTTACTGCCAAAATAAAAAATGCTAACCTCTTTTTCTGTGATTAAAACCTCAATCTCTTTTGTAAGTCTTTTTATCAGTTCGGGTGTTTCGTTTATCTTTCTATGCCCGAAAAAACAACATGCTTTATCAGTAGTCATAGTTTGGTTACCTCAAATTCATCATAAAAGTAATATTATAATCAATTATACCACACATATATAGAAAAACAAAGAAAAAATATTACCCATTTGTAGATTTATCGGAAATTGTATTCAAGTATCAAGTTACAATAAAACACCCTTGAATATATAATTATATTATAGAGAATAATTGTTGTGAGGGTTGTGAAATTATGAGTTTTGATAAATTAGAAAAAGAACAAATAACAAAAAGTGTTGGAAAAAGAATTCAGGAATGCAGACAAAAGTCAGGACTTACCCAAGAACAGTTGTCTGAAAAGTCTGGTATTTCTCAAAAGCATATATCAAGAATAGAACAAGGCTATCACGACACTCACTTTACAATGATATATAAAATAGCTAAAGCATTAAATGTTCCCATTGATACCTTTGCAATCGATTTTGAAGAAGATAATTCAAATATCTTTTTAAGTACAATTAGAGCAGATGTTGAAAATATGAGCAAGAAACAACTTGATATGCTTCGTGATTCAATCGAAACAATTAAAAAATATGAATTTTAACTTTAAGGGGTGTAACCGGAAACGGCTACACCCCATTCTACTTATTTGCTTGCTAAAATCAGTTTTCTTGCAAGTACAAACAAGCTATTATCTACCGACGGAATATCTCTTGAAAGAGGATCTTTCATATATTCAACATTAGGATTAAAGTCAGGCTTTACAGATTGATAAATCCTTGTTCGTGCATTGAACTCTGCTTCTGCATAAGTGATTTTGCCGGATTTATAGTCTTCAATTACGGGAGCAATAATAGTTCTGACTTTTTCAAGATTATTTGCATAGAAATCAGGTCTCAGATACATATCTCGGTATTGCCATATTGCAGCATTGGCTATATCAACAAGTTCGCCATAGCTATAACCATTAGTCTGTCCTTTAAGGAAAGCATCAAAGAATATGCGATTTGATTTTGCTCGTGCATCAGAATACCCCAATCCGTTCTGAACTTCGGTTAAAATATCTCCGATGCAACTTTCAACAAAAACGATTGCTTCATTTGATGCATTGCAGGGTGCCGATTCTCTTGGCACCTCTGCTGCACTTACAGAAAAAGAAGTTATTAAAACTGATACGATTGATATGATGGATATGATTAATTTCTCCATTTAAAAATTCCTCCGTAATAATTTAATCTTTCAGAATGATGCTGTAGTCAGAAAACAAGCTATCACACATCAACAGAACACCAAGTCTGAATCCGATTTTGAAATTCTCAACATCGCTTGTAGCACTTATTTCATCACTTGCATTTACAAGGTCATTAAAAAGCTTTAAGTTTTCGCCGTTTAATTCTTTTGTCAGTTTGCTTTCAATGTCAGAAAAAGTCTTTAAAGCTTTTTCGTATGGTAACTTTTTTCTGTTTCGATTTTCATTTGGATTGATATTTCCATAATATAATTTGTCAAGAAAGCTCATTTTCGCACCTCCATAGAGCACACAAATTCTCGCAATACAATTTCTTCTGCGGAATGTTTTATGTTGTTCATTGCACCAACCCAAACCATTTGGTCTTTTGCTTTTAGTTCTTCGGTAACGCCTTGTTTGGCTGCCATGTCTTTTATGAGCTTATCAACCATTTCTTTTGCAGTTGTGTCAACTTCTTCAAGATATGCAAGCCAAGTTCCGTCAAGCATTTTCATTGAGTAGAAAGCGGGGCGGTTTTCCTTGATAAATATTGAGTGCAATCTGCCATACTTCCCAATGTTGTAAACCTTGTCATCAGGTACAGTCAGGTTTGGAATGTAGTAATCACCGTTTCTTACATACTCAATTCCGTTTTCAATAATCTTTTCTTTCATAGCTTTACGCCTCCTTTAAATTTTGTATCTTTATTTTATCAGAAGGCTTTTACTTTGACGAATGTACGGATAAAAAAAGAAAAGAGGAAAACCCATTTTACTGAGTTTTCCTCATCTTCTTGCCTCGCAATGCCCGTATTTCTACTTAGTGTCCTTAAGAACACTCGGCATTATAGGAGAGCTTTTTATAGTTAATTGCAAGACAGCAAAACATAATTTTAAAACATCAGCCAAGAAAAAGTAGCTAAAAACGAAGAAAACATATACAAAAACCTATTGAAATTTGCTTTCAATTACTATAAAATGAAATTGCAAGTGATTTTAATTCACGGAAAAGAGGAAAATATTATGAGAAAAGTTAAAATTGGTCA
>JAZUOL010000011.1:0-12107 GCA_045604605.1 Acutalibacteraceae bacterium
ATTCAATACAAGCGAAGATGCTGTTAACATGAGATATCTTGACCCGGTTCAAATCAATGTTGTATTTGAAAACTGGAACGAAATCAGCTTACTATCCCAACGAGAAAAAGAAGTTTTAAGATTGATTATGCAAAATAAAAAGCGTAAGGACATTGCTGATGAGCTTTTCGTAACAGAAAGCACAATCAAAAAACACACTTCAAGCATTTTTAAGAAACTTAATATAAATAATCGTTCCGAGCTTTTTGAAATCGCAAAGGAAGTTTTAAAAAACTGAACTAAAAAATCCGTTTAACAGATATCTCTGCTAAACGGATTTTTTTATATACTTATTTATCAAACAACACTACTTTATAGTTTCCGGAAACCGTGCTCTCGCTTTCTTCAAAAACGTAATTATTTACTGATTCTTTTTTGTAATGTGGAACAATTATAAAATATATCTTATTTAATAAGTGATAAGCTTGCGGGGTTAAATCATAAGGCTTTGATGAAGAAACGAATTTCCCGTTCTTCTCCTGTGAATAATCAACCCCTGAATTTGAATTTGCTACATATTCCACATATTTTTCTTCATCCATCGTTAAAAGGTAGTATTCCGGTTGGGTTACAGTTTTATCTACATTTTGGGTTTGAAGAATAGCAGTTTCAGCTTTTTCCATAATCTCATTTATTGTCTGCATACTGCCTTCATTCTTTGGATTATATTCTGAGAGTAACACTATTTCTTCATGTATCACATTGAAGAAAGCATTGTTATCAAATGTAATGAGAATATTTCCTTCTATCCAGAAATCCTCATTTGACTTTGTTCCGTTATATACCCAGACATTAAATATGGCGTCTTCAATATTGCCTGTTTGTGTATATCTGATTCTGAAATTTTTGACTAAGATATTTTCAAAATCAGTATTTAACGTGAATTTAATATTTGATAAAATTTCATCAAATTGAGTCTTATCTGCAGGAATATCATTTTTTGATATTTCATCATAAGTGCTGTTATCGGCTTTGATTGCAAGATATACTGTTTCTCTGTTGTTTTGGGTTTCTCCCCACCTATCAGCTTTACAATATATTTTACCATCCTGCACCAATTCAATTCTTTCAATTGAATAGTTCTCATCGGATGAATATATACCGCCTGCATAAACAGTAACCCTGAAATCACCGTTTAAGCTAACGCTTTTAAGCTTGTTATAGCTTATATAATACAGAGTTTCATCCTTAACAACAATTTGCGGAGTTGTAGTTCCTATTTCGTCAACCAAAAGATAGCCTTCATCCTCTTTATAATATAAACCATAGGTCAATGCACCACTTATATAATCTATAGTTGCCTGATAATAATTACCGTAAAGATGAGTTAAATTCTCTGAATTTTCATTATAATATTTCAAGCCTAAAAGCAATCTGATATTAGTTGCCTCGTATTCGCTTTCGTCACCAATATAACTGGATAAAAGGTGTTGAAATGGTTCAACAGTAATTTCTTCGTTAGCAAAATTATATGTTGAAAGTATAAGCTTCATTTCCTCAATACTCGCAAACTTATTAAAGTGCATAATTCTTTGAGGGTCTATTTTTGATTTTGAAGAAAGGTAACATTCAAAATTATCCTGACTGAGCTTTGTAACATAAACTGTAACACCCTCTTCAGTATTCAAGCCAAAGAAATGAGGGTATTTATCTTGTAATTTCTTAATCTCTTTTTCAGTGTTTTCGTCTGAAACGATAATCGAGGTAGGTCCGTCTGCACCACCGATTATTCCTATTGAGGAGCTATTATCTTTTGATTTAGATTTCTCATAAACAACTGCTAACGCATTGAAATTGACAATGATTTTATTATCACGTCTGTTTTCAAACCAAGCTTTAGGAACGGAGAAAGAAAACTCTGTACCGGGACCTATAGAATGACAATATGAAGAGTATGTGCCATCATCACTGATTTCACCAAATGGGTCTGACACTCTTATTTCATCACCTAATTCTATGCCACCCTCAAACTGATTTGCACTCACAACATAAATTGTACCGTCATCGGGTACATCCTCATAGGTTACATCAAATGTTAAGGTAAACATATCATCATGACTGTGGATTTCCTTGAATCTGAATATAACACAGTCGTTTATAATATCACGATTACGGACTCTGTAAACACCATCTCGTTCAAACATTTCCTCAGTTAAAATCCAAGAAGTGAAATAAAAAGAAATATTCTGTTCCTTTGAACTAAAAATCTCATATCCGTCTTCATTTAAAATCCTATTCACCTTATCATTTATCGGATTACTCATAAAGCAAATTGCTAAAACGAAGCTTAATATTACTGCAATCAAAACACCCCAAAATGCAGGCTTTTTGTAATTTAAAACTGATTTTATTCTGTCTTTAACTCCAACCTCACCGAATGCAACAGGACATGCCATAATCATTCTTCTGTTTACACTGCAGTTTAATAATGCAATAGAATAAAGCTTTTTAGAGTCAGTGTCGTAATTCTTTATTACCTTTTCATCACAAGCTGATTCAATATCTCGGCAAAGGAAAATATACCAAAGCCAAATTGCAGGGTTAAACCAATAAACCGATAAAACCAAAAATGAAATTGGTTTTATAATATGGTCCTTACGCTTCAAATGTGATTTTTCATGCTCTAAAACAAAATCTAAATCTTGTTCATTTAAGCCTGAAGGAACATAAATTTTAGGTTTAATTATTCCTAAAATAAACGGTGTTTCAATATCATCGCAATAATAAATATTATCTTTATAAAGAACAGACGCAGATACCTTTTTCTTTAAAATCACAAAAGAAACAAGACTGTAAATCACCATCAGGATTAAGCCAATAATCCAGATATAAGAAGCTACACTAACTAAAATCATTAACGGATTTACGCTATAACTCGGATAAGGTGCAGCAGCATTTGAAATAACAGGATTCACAACATTATTAACAATATCAACGCCAGTATCTATTTGAGGATTGCTCGAAACAGTAATATTAGTTGGAATTGTTTCAGCCGACGGAATAAGGCTTAACGCACTTTCAAAACTAAATGGCAGACAAAGCCTTAAACCAACAACACCCCATAACAGACAATTAACCCATTTAGGAACCTTCTTTAAAAGCGGGCGCAGAATAGTAAAAGCCAAAACCGCCCAAGTGGCAGTAATGCTCATATTAACGAGGGTTAAAAATAAATCATTCATATTTCTCCCCTCCTTTTAAAATTTGTCAATCATTCGCTTTATTTCTTCAATTTCTTTTTCACTTGGTCTCTTTCTTGAGGTAAACGCAGCCACAAATGCAGGCAACGAGCCTGCAAAGGTTTCATCAACAAATTTCTCGCTCTGAATCGCATAAAATTCATTTTTTGAAATACGTGCAGTTACAATGCTATTTTCAGTTTTGAAAATTCCTCTTTCGCAAAGCTTCTTCAAAACTGTATATGTAGTTGTTCTTTTCCAACTAAGCTCCTTTTCGCATAAGCTAACAAGATTCTTTGTTGTTAAGGGTTCATTTTTCCATACGATGTCTGCAAAACGAGCTTCAACCATACCTAATTTAATTTCTGCCATAAAAGAACCTCCTTAAAGTTGTCTATTAGTGATAGACTATGTTTATAGTCTATCACTAATAGACAACTTTGTCAATAGAAAAAAATAAAAGAAACCGAAAGCAAATTTTACTTTCGATTTCTTTACTTCTTAACTATTACCTTTTCACTATAACTATTTATTTATGACCGAACTGTTGTTTCATTCGTTTTTCTTTTGAAAGAATTCTCTTTCTAAGACGGATGCTTTCAGGTGTTACTTCAAGGAGCTCATCATCACCGATAAATTCCATTGACTGTTCAAGGGAAAGAACCGTGTGTGGAACAAGGCGGAGTGCTTCGTCGCTACCTGAAGCACGGGTATTTGTCATCTGCTTCTTCTTGCAAACGTTGCAAACAATATCTTCATTCTTTGCGCATTCGCCAACAATCATACCCTCATAAACAGGAACACCGGGACCAACGAAAAGACGTCCTCTGTCCTGAGTATTGAAAAGACCGTAACCTGTGGTCTCCCCTGCTTCATGAACAACGATTGAGCCACGCTCGCGCATCTGAATATCGCCTTTATATTCCTCATATCCTGCAAAAAGGTTATTCATAATACCATTACCGTTTGTATCGGTCATAAACTCGGAGCGATAGCCGATAAGACCACGAGCCGGAATTTTGAATTCAATATGAGTTGAACCGCCATCGCGAACATCCATATTTTCAAGTTCACCCTTACGTGAACCGATTTTCTCCATAACCGCACCAACATAATTTTCAGGCACTTCAACAATAAGAAGCTCCATTGGCTCTAAAAGCTCACCATTAGGTCCTTTTTTATAAATAACCTGAGGGCGGGAAACCTGGAATTCATAACCCTGACGGCGCATTGTTTCAATAAGAATTGAAAGGTGCAATTCACCACGACCACTAACCTTAAATGAGTCGGTAGTATCTGTTTCTTCAACTCTCATACTAACATTTGTTTCAACCTCTTTGAAAAGACGGGCGCGGATGTTACGGGATGTAACAAATTTACCCTCCTGACCTGCAAAGGGGCTATCATTAACCATAAAGTTCATTGAAATTGTAGGCTCGTCTATTTCAACAAAGGGAAGTGCTTCGGGATTATCCTTATCACAAGCGGTTTCACCGATATTAAGCTCTGCAATACCCGAAACTGCTACAAGATCGCCCATTTTTGCCTCTTGGCACTCAACACGTGCAAGGCCTTCAAATGTATAAAGCTTAACTATTTTAGCGTTAGTCTGGGCACCATCCTTATTGCAAAGAACAACCTGTTGACCAACCTTAACTGAACCGCGTTCAACTCTGCCAACACCGATTCTGCCGAGATAATCGTCATAATCAAGGCTTGAGAAAAGAAGCTGTAATGGACCGTCAATATCGCCCTCGGGCGCATCAATATTTTCAAGGATAGAATCAAGAAGAGGTCTCATATCCCCTTCTCTTACATCTGCATCAAGAGAAGCATAGCCATCACGACCTGAAGCGAAAACAACGGGGAATTCAATCTGGTCATCATTTGCGCCAAGTTCTATAAATAAGTCAAGAACCTCGTCAATAACCTCCATGGGTCTTGCACCGGGGCGGTCAACCTTGTTTATAACAACGATTGCTTTTTTGCCGAGAGCAAGCGCCTTTTTAAGAACAAAACGAGTCTGAGGCATACACCCCTCAAAAGCATCAACAAGCAAAAGAACGCCATCAACCATCATCATAATGCGCTCAACCTCGCCACCGAAGTCAGCGTGACCGGGAGTGTCAACGATATTGATTTTTACTCCCTTATAATGAATACCTGTATTCTTTGAAAGAATTGTTATTCCTCTTTCTTTTTCAAGGTCGTTGGAGTCCATAACCCTTTCGTCAACCTGCTCATTGGAACGGAAAATACCGCTTTGATGAAGAAGCTGGTCAACAAGGGTTGTTTTACCATGGTCAACGTGAGCGATAATTGCTATGTTTCTTATATCTTCTCTTCTATCCACTGTTTTCACCTTCAAAATGCTTTAAACTAAATTATAAGAGATTCACACCATTTTCAGCGCAGATTTTTTTCATTTCCTTTGGCCATAAGGATGCCTGAACCTCGCCAACGTGGAGCTTACCGAGAACAAGCATACAGAGTCTTGACTGACCGATGCCGCCACCAATTGTAAGAGGCAATGTTCCGTTAAGAATTCCTTTGTGGTAATCAAATTCTCTGCGTTCGTCCTTACCGGATGCCTTAAGCTGATAATCAAGAGATTTTTCATCAACTCTGATACCCATTGAGGAAATTTCAAATGCATCCTCAAGAACTTCATTATATATTATAATATCACCGTTTAACTGCCAATCATCATAATCAGGTGCTCTGCCGTCGTGAGGCTTACCGCTTTTAAGCTTTTCACCGATTTTCATAACAAATACTGTGCCGTATTCCTTGGCAATCGCCTTTTCACGCTCTTTGGCAGTGAAATCAGGGTACAAATCTTCAAGCTCCTGTGTTGTTACAAAATGAACATCACGGACAATATTAACATCAACTGTGGGAAATGCCTTTTTAACAGCTTCAAGAGTATCACAAAGGCAGTCTATAATTTTTATGACAGTATCCTTAAGATATTCCTCAGTTCTGTCTTCTTTATTGATTACACGTTCCCAATCCCACTGGTCAACATAGATAGAATGAAGGTTATCCATCTCTTCATCGCGACGGATAGCGTTCATATCTGTGTAAAGACCTTCGCCTGCGGAAAAGCCATATTTTTTCAAAGCAGTTCTTTTCCATTTTGCAAGAGAATGAACAATAACTGCCTCTCCCTCATCCGCCATATCCTTCACATCAAAGGAAACTGCTCTTTCAAAGCCATTGAGATCATCATTAAGTCCACTGGATTTTGTTACAAAAAGCGGTGCAGAAATTCTTTCGAGGTTAAGTGCTGCGCAAAGATTATTCTGAAAAGTCTCCCTTGTGAGCTTAATTGCTTTTTGAGTATCTCTCATTGAGAGAGTTGACTTGTAGCCATCTTTTAATACCAGCATACATATACCCCCGTAAATATTTTAAAAATAATAAAATAACTAAAGAATTATACCACCATATGAAATTTAATTCAAGATTTTTGTTACTGCTTTTCATAGAATTTATATAAATTTATATTAAAACTATTATTGAAAATGCTATATAAGTGATTAATATTGAAAAATCATTCTAATTTTGATAGAATTAATTCGGTGATACAATGAAATTTAAAAATGTGCTAATTGCAAGCGACTTTGACGGAACTTTAAAAAATGACAAGGGTTTTATCACACCGGATGTAATTGAAAAAATCAAATATTTTATTAATAAGGACGGCTTCTTTACTGTTTGTACAGGAAGAATTTATCAAGGCTTTCACCTTTATAGCCCTGAATACATTAATGCTCCTGTTCTTTTGGGAAATGGCGCAATGGCGTATGATTATGAAAATAAAAAGGTTATTTTTAATGATGCTATAGGTAAAGAGGGACTTTCTTCAGTAAAAGATGTTTTAAATAATTTTCCTAATATAGCCATTGAGTTTTATAATTTCGATAAAGTTTGTGCTATAAATCTGAATTCACACTCCGAGCAACATTTTACAAGTCAGGGCATAGATTTTGAGATTATAGACACTCCCGAAGAAGCGCCACTCCCCTGGACAAAGGTTATGATTGCAGCTCACGGTTGCTCTGCAGAGGTACAAAAGCTCCTTGAAAATCACCCTGAAATAAATTATCTGAAAACAACGGGCGATTATGTTGAAATTCTGAAAAAAGGGATTGATAAAGGAACAGGACTTTTAAAGCTTGCCGAAGCTCTCGGTTGCAAACAAAATGACACCTATGCCGCAGGTGATGGCTATAACGATGTTGAAATGCTTGTTGCTTCAAATGGCGGTTTCGTCCCCGAAAACGGCTCACAAGAAGCCCTTGCAGTTGCAAAATATGTAACAAGGTCAAATAATGATGGTTGCATAGCAAATGCTATAGAGATTTTAGATGAAACGTATAAATGAAATATCGGACAGTAACAATATTTGTTACTGTCCGACTTTTTAATATTTATCTGTAATTGATTTAGTATCAGAACAAGCGCTTTGGGTTTTGCTGTAATATGCTTTCACCTTATAGTAATATTTTGTTCCTTTTTTAGCGGTTATATCTCTGTAAACAACATTTGATACACCCTTTTCGGTTGCAATTCTTGAATAACTGCCCCCCGCTTCTTTACGGTAAACCAAATATCCTTCTGCACCTTTCACCTCAGACCATCTGAGTCCAACACCCTTTGTTGTAGTTGAAGGCGTGTTCAAAGTGGGAGCGTCAAGATGATACACTGAAAGTGAGCTTGAAAGCGGTGAATTACCTGCTCCGCTTATAGCCCTTACAGCATAGTAATATTTTATGCCTGATTTTGCAGTTTTATCTGTATAATAAGCCTTGCTTGTATAACCTATATATTTCCAATCAGATTTACTTGTTTTACGATAAACTCTGTATCTGTCAGCACCGAGTACACTACGCCATTTTATTAAAACTCCATATTTGGTGTTTTCAATTGATTTGAGTGTGGGCTTTGCGCAAACATAATTATAATGAATTTGGGCTTCTTCTAAAATTGGATTATAATCACCAATTTCGATGGCATTCCATTGTTTTTCTGAACCTATATAATAAATATTCTCTATGGAGCCACAATCCCAGAAAGCTTCCATACCTATAAAGGACACACTTTCAGGAATAAATACAGATTTTATATTAGTACAATGGCGGAATGCATTACTACCAATATTGGTTACTGTATCAGGAATTGAAACTGATGTGATACCATTGCACCCTTGTAACGCACGCTCTGCAATAACCTTGGTATTATCCTTGATTCTATGCATACCTTTAACATTGCTATCAACTTTAATTAAATAGTTATTCAGATAAAGAGACCCATTTTCCCAATTATTGGTATCGTTCATATACGCAGTATTATCAAAAGCATATTTTCCTATATGGTTAATATTTTTTGCTTTAATTGTTATTTTGGAAAGAGCTTCACAGCCTGAAAATGCAAATTCGTTTATGTGTGTTACACTTGCAGGAATTGTTATTGATGTGAGTTTTTTACAATAACTGAAGGCATCGTTACCTATCACTTTTAAACCGCTTCCTAATTTTATAGAAGATAGGTTATAACAACCATTAAAGGCACTATCATTTAAATTGGTAACGCTATCAGGAAGAACAACTGAAGTGAGGTTATCAGAACCACTAAAGGCAATCATCCATATTTTTTCAACACCTTCAGGAACGGTATAGCTTGTTGCGGAATTTGCTCTTGGGTATTGAATAAGCTCAGTTTTAGCTTTGTTAAACAATACACCGGCAACAGAAACAAAATTCTTGTTAGCTTCATCAACATTTATCTCTTCGAGATTTTTACAACGTACAAACACATCAACATCAATATTTTCCAACCCTTTACCAATTGAAACGCTTTTTAGATTTTCGCACAAGAATAATGCACCTGTTCCTATATTTTTGACGCTATCAGGAAATTTAATAGAACTGAATTGGCAACCATAGAAAACATATTTACCTATAGCAGTTACATTCTCAGGAATTTTAATAGAAGTAAGCGAACAACCTCTGAAAGCTTGGTCACCTATTCTTGTTACAGTGCTTGGAATAGCGATTTTTTTAAGTGCGGAGCACCAAAAAAAGGCGGAAGAACCTATACTTTTCAAACCTTCGGGAAGTGTTACAGAATAGAGGTAAGTGCACCCATAAAAAATACCATTTGATAATTCTGTAACACCCTTAGCAATAACAATTTTACTTATGTTACATTCACTGAAAGCAAAAGGACCTATCTTTGTAACAGTATCAGGAATATTAAACTGTTCCAAACTACAACGTGCAAACGCATAACTACCTATACTCACAAGGTCATCAGACGGAACAACCTTACTAAGTGCATCGTTTCCTGCAAAAGCGTATGCACCTATATACTTTACTCCATCAGGAATTGTATAAGACGATTTTTCACGAGCGCAAGGATACTGAACAAGCTTTGTTTTTGATTTATTAAATAATACTCCATTTATAGTAGAAAAATGCTTGCTTCCGGAAGCAACAGAATACGAGCTTATTTTATCGCAATCCCAAAAAGCATCACTACTGATTTCTGCAATTGAGGCAGAAAGTTCAACAACTTCAAGAGATCCACAATACCCAAAAGCCTCTTTTCCTATTTCAGTAACAGTATCAGAAAAAACTATTTCTTCAATACCGCTATGAGCAAAAGCGCTCTCGCCAATGCTCAGAACACCTTCTGATAAAATAACCTTATCAGGAGCGCTTGCTTCAAAAGCATGGGAGGCAATATGTTTTACACCATCAGGAATTGTGTATGAAGAACCCTTTTTGTTATCAGGATAGCGAACAAGCTTTGTCTGGTCTTTATTAAACAGAACGCCATCTATAGCTGAAAAATACTTGCTCTTTGAAGAAACAGAAAATGATTTTAAGTAATCACAATTATAAAAAGCCCTTTCATCTATTTCTTTGATCGTTGCAGGAATAAACAAAGCTCCAATATTATCATTATGCTCAAAAGCAAATCTTGCAATTTTGGTAACAGGCAAGCCATTATATTTTGAAGGAATTGATAATTTATCAGTATATTCACCAATATAGGCTGTTACTGAATATGATTCACCGTCATCGTTTAACTCAAACATTATTTCATCTGCACCTTCTGCAGATACTGTTACAGGCAAGCAAGAAAATGCTCCTAAAACAATAACTAAAGATAAAAATACTCCTAAAATGCGTTTCATAAACATCATTCCTTTCATTATCTTAATATTATTATATTTTATATATGCACTAATGTCAATAGTAAAAATATTTATTAAAAACATAGTAAATAATTTTACTCGGGTATTATAATATCAGGTGATAAAATGAATACTTATATAAAACGAATAAGGGATTTGCGAGAAGATGCAGATTTAACTCAATCTCAAATTGCAGAATATCTCGGAACCTCTCAAACGATGTATGCCAGATATGAACGTGGCGCTAATGAAATTCCTGTAAGACATATTATAAAACTTTGTGAATATTATGGAGTTTCAGCAGATTATATTTTAGGAATAACAGATAAAAAATAAAAGCAGATAAAACTGAAATGCGCGGTTTTATCTGCTTCATTTTTTAATCTGCTTTAAGCTTTGCTTCTTTACCATCTTTAAGAAGCTGTTTGAGAGTTTCAGCATCGTCATTTTTCATAGCGTCGCTGTATTTCTGAAGCTCTGCGATAATGTTATCAAGCTCGAATATAAGGTTATCTTTATTATCAAGGAAAAGCTCTGTCCACATATTTTCGTTAAGGTATGCAACACGGGTCAAATCCTTATAGCTACCGGCAGAAATACCTTTTCTTTCAATGGCAGACGGGCTTTTAACAAAAGCATTGGAAACAACATGAGCGAGCTGTGAGGTAAAAGCAATAAGTTTATCGTGCTTCTGAGGTGTCATAACCGAAACGCGACCAAAGCCCAACTGCATTATAACTTCCCTGGCATTTGCAAGAGTTAAAATATCTTCATTTTCCTTAGGAGTTAAAACAAATGGTGCATTGTAGAACATTGTGTCCTTTGAATTTTCAAAACCTGAAAACTGTGTACCTGCCATGGGATGACCGCCAACAAATGAGAAATTATGCTTATCGGCTATTTCAAAGCATTTTTCACATACAGAGCGTTTAACCCCGGCACAGTCTATAACTGTTGCACCCTCTTTAAAAATTGAAGCATTTTTCTCAACAAATTCAATTACTGCATCAGGATAAAGAGGAATAAATATATAATCACAGGTTGCAATTCTTTTTTCGGTCAGTTCACCATCTATACTTTTTTCTGATATTGCATTTTTAACAGTATTCTGGTCAATATCATAACCGTAAACCTTAAATTTAGTATTTTTCTTTGCAGATTTTGCAATAGAACCACCAATAAGACCAAGACCAACAACAGCAATATTCATAATAATTCCTCCTGAGAAATTAAAATCCTAAATAAATAAAAACAAAAATCCCTTGCAGTGATTATACTGCAAGGGAAAAATAAACGATAAAAAACAGCAGCACAAATCACTATTACTTATTTAGTTAAGTAATAGTAATAATGGTATGTAGCTGCGTTAAACTGTTTCATAACCGTCTTTCCTCTCATTTTTTCTAAATAGTAGCACTATATTTATGATTTGTCAAGATATTTTTTATTTAAATAATCTTCAGAAAAACTACTTGAGTAAAAAATAAAAAAGTCGGAACAAATTCCGACTTTGATTTATATACCCTGAAAACTGAATAAAGGGAAAGCGAAGAAACAAACGAAATGGTCAAGCCCTCGACCTATTAGTACTGCTTAGCTGAACATGTCACCATGCTTACACACGCAGCCTATCAACCTCATAGTCCTTGAGGGGTCTTACTAACTTAAGTTATGGGAAATCT
>JAZUOL010000012.1:0-20522 GCA_045604605.1 Acutalibacteraceae bacterium
ATTCGTGATGATAAAGATACATACAGAATTATAAAAGTTTCCGAATGGATTGAAAACGATGAGTCTGTTGAGGGTGTACTCGGATATTAAAAAATAAAGGTGTTGCTATACTTTTACAAAGGGTAATCTTTACGGGGCAACCCACCACCATCGCAAGCGATGGTCCCCCTCCCTATGCTTGCGCACAGGGATGATAGGCTTCGCATAAAATAAAATTAAACCCCATTGATAGTTTTTTGCTATCAATGGGGTTTTGTTAATTATAATTCTATTTTCTCGCATTCATAGCCCAATAATTCGTTACTTACCTTATCAGGCTGGTGTCCGCCGATGTAAAGAGTGATTTTTCCGTCAGGAGTTACTCTCTGACCGTCTTCAAGAACAGCTTTAAGCCAATATGTATCAATATCAATTGTTACATTTGCGGTTTCGCCTGCTTCAAGATTTGTTGATTTAATACCGCAAAGCTGGAAGTGGGGAGTGTAGGTTCTTGAGTCAGAATACTGAGCATAAATCTGTGTTTTTTCAATACCTGCTCTGTCGCCAATGTTCTTAACATCAACGCTTACTTTGATATTATCTTCAGTCTTTTCAAGAATTTTTGCATCTGAATATTCAAATTTGGTATATGAAAGACCATAACCAAAGGGGTAGAGTGCATCGCCTTCGATGAAACGATAGGTTTTACCCTGCATATTGTAGTCCGTGAAATCGGGGAGAGGGTGCTCACCGTCATAGATTGTAACAGGAAGTTTACCACAAGGGTTATTTTCACCAGAAATTGTTTTTGCAATTGCAAGACCGCCCTGAGAACCGGGATACCAAGCGTGAATAATTGCTTTTGCGTGGTTTCTTACCTTTTCACCAAGGTCAACAGAGCTTCCGCACAAAATAACAACAATAACATTTTCACAAGCATCGCATACCATTTCTGCAAGCTTCTGCTGAGTTTTGGGGAGGTAGATATTTTTCTTATCACCACAAGCGGTATAATCGTTGTCATAGCCTGTGTCTTCGCCCTCAATTGAGCAGTCAAGACCAAGAGCAAGAATTGCAATATCTGCTTCTGCAGCAGCTGCAGCACCATCGCTGAGCATATTACCGAAGCCACTCCACTCATTGATTTTTTCGTGGCAGTAGTTACAGCCTCTTTCAACGGAAATATCTGCATCTGTGAACACTCTTCTTACGCCATCTGCAATGGTGATGTATTCGGATGCATAGGCGTTATAGTTACCCTCGAGAGCGGTAACGGAAAGAGCGTTTGGACCGATAATTGCAATTTTCTTGTTTGTGTTTTTATCAAGAGGTAAGTAATTATCGTTTTTAAGAAGAGTTACGCAGTTTTCAGCAGCTCTTAAGTTAAGCTCTCTGTGTTCTTTACAGTCAAGCTTTGAATAGGGAATGTCTGAATAGGGTCTTACTTCTTCAAATTCGCCTAAAAGGAAACGAATCATATAAAGTCTTTCTGCAGCTTCTGTGATTTGTTCCTCTGTAATAAGGTCTTCTTCATAAGCATCAACAAGTGCTTCATAAGTCTGACCGCAGTTAAGGTCGCAGGAGTTTTTGAGAGCAGCTGCAGCCGCTTCTGCTCTTGTTTCTACGAATTTATGGAATTCGTAAATATCCTGTAATGCGCCACAGTCGGAAACAAAGTAACCATCGAAGCCCCAATTCTTACGAAGAACCTCTCCCATAAGATATGAGTGTGCGCAGCAGGGCTTGCCATTGGTGCGGTTATATGCACCCATAACACCTGCAACACCTGCTTTTACAGTTTTTTCGAAAGCGGGGAGATAGGTTTCATAAAGGTCGTGGGGAGTTGCAATAGCATCAAATCCGTGACGGTCTTTTTCGGGACCTGAGTGGACTGCGAAATGTTTTGAACAAGCAGCACCCTTTAAAAACTCGCCCTTGCCCTGAATACCGTTGATAAATGCAGTACCAAGAGTTGCAGTAAGATAAGGGTCTTCACCAAAGGTTTCCTGACCTCGTCCCCAACGGGGATCTCTGAAAATATTGATATTGGGAGCCCAATAGGTAATACCCTTGAAAATATCGTGGTCGCCATATTCAACATGCTTGTTATATTTAATTCTGCCCTCTGTTGAAATAACATCAGCAATTTCGTTGATAAGCTCGCTGTCAAAGGTTGCCGCCATAGCAATTGTATGAGGGAAAACTGTTGCAGTTCCTGCTCTTGCAACGCCGTGTGCGCCCTCGTTCCACCAGTTGTATGCGCTGATACCGAGTCTTTCAATTGCAGGGGAGGTATAGAGAAGCTGTGTCATTTTTTCTTCCACAGTCATTTTTGACACAAGCTCTTTTGCCTTGATTTTTGCTTCATTTTTTGTCATCTGTATTTCTCCTTTTCGGGAAAATATATATAGGTTTAATATAAACTAAATACAGAACATAGTCAATGAAAGAAAACTACAAAAAATTAATAAAAAACTATATAAAAACAACAAACCGCCTATTTTAAGGCGGCTTGTTGTTTTTGGCGTTTATGAAACAAATTTTATATATCAACCTTGAAGTCTGATTCGGCGATGAATATGGGCGAATCAGATGTTCAAGAGCTATATCGAATGAAGAAGAGCAGGGTTACTGCGCTTTCTGCATGTTCTTGTAAAGACCGTTAAGTTCAATGAGCTTTACAAGTTTTCTGAAAGAAAAGCCCTTTTCTTCTTCAATCTGTCTGAGAAGTTTTTTCTCAATTTCATGATAGTTAATCATATTCAGGACTCCTTTCGTTTGGTTACAAGGTTATTATACTCAAATTTCCCAAAAAGTCAAGTGAAGTTGTACAAAACCAAATTGCAATGTTTGTGAAAAATGCACAATATAGTTCGTTTGTTATTTGTCTTTGAGTTACACAAAAGTGTTTTCGAAGGATGAAATCTTTTGTCAACTTTGCACAACACCAAAATCGAAAATTAACATATTATAACGAAAAAGTTGAATTATTTTTAAGAAGTATTAAAAAAGTTTGTGAAAGTTTTTTAACAGTCTTTAGTTGGCGGATAGGAAAAATGCAGAACGGGCAAACCGAGCAAAATAAGGGTTCGGACTTGTTTTCGCTTGCCCGAAGGAGAACAAAGGTACGTCGAGTGGCGGGGTCCGTTCGTAGTATATAACATGAATTTCTCAATAACTTAAATTTTTTCATTGTTTAAGGGGTTCTTACAGGTATCACCTGCAGGACCCCCCTTGACTTATATTGTTTTATGCGGTCTGTGTTTTTTTTACATCATCTGTTTTTATTTTTCTTCGTGATATTCCTGTTCTGTGTTTACATTCCAGATTTGCGATTTATCGGTTTTGCCGAGCTTTATACATTCTACTGCTTCCATTGCTGTGAGCATAGAGTGATCCATATTGTTGTAACGGTGCATACCGTTTCTGCCTACGCAATAAAGATTTTCGATTTTATCAAGGTAATCACGGACCTTGTTAAAGTCTTTATATGCGCCAAAATATGCAGGGTAGGCCTTTTTTACTTTTATTCTTGTAGCATCAAGAATATCATCTTTATCAATTATGCCGATTTTTTGAAGTTCATCGCAAGCAAAGTCGATAAAATCCTTATCGGACATATTCCAGAATTCGTCACCTTCGTTACAGAAATATTCCAGTCCTACCCAAACGGTAGTTTCGGGCTCTTTCACCATATAAGGCGACCAGTTATTGAAAATCTGCAGTCTTCCGATTTTTACATCTCTTTCCTGAATGTAAATCCAACAGTCAGGTACAATATTACCAAGAGTTTTGTGCACTGTTTTATTTTCCAGCTTGAGTTTTTTCACAAGAAGGCCAACAGTTATGAAATCACGGTAAGGAAGCTCCTCTGCGATTTCTTTTACATCTTCAGGGACAGATGTGCCCATACCGCAAACAAGGTCCTTTACAGGCATTGTAGAAATAAAATAATCTGCTTTGTATTGCTTTATTCCATCGGGAGTTTCTACACCAATATAAGAAATTTTACCACATTCGGTTTCAAGGGTTACAACTCTGTTGTTTTTGAGAATTTTGCCGCCCTTTTTTTCTATTTCTTCAGCAAGAGCTTCCCATAGCTGACCGGGGCCTTTTTTAGGATAATAGAATTGCTCAATTAAAGAGGTTTCAACTTTGTTATCCTTTTTGAAAGGCTTTGTAATTACATTGAGAACTGCTTTTGTAAGAGAAAGCCCCTTAACTCTTTGAGCGCCCCAATCTGCTGAAATCTGCGAAGGGTTAATGCCCCAGAGCTTTTCTGTATAATCTTCAAAGAACATTTCGTAAAGAGGTCTTCCGAAACGATTGATGTAGAAGTTTTCAAGAGAATCTTCTTCTTTTTTGAAAAGACAGGAATAAACGTAGCCAAAGCCGGCTTTAATTGTTCTGAAAAGCCCCATATTTATAAAGGTTTCGGGTTTTAATGAAATAGGGTAGTCAAAGAATTTCCTTAAATAATAAATTCTTGAAACTCGGTTTCTTAAAAGCAGAACTTTGTCGGTTTTTTCAGGATCGGGACCGCCTTCAGACAGTTTTTTTTCTGTTTCTGTTTTTTTATCATCAAAAGAAGGCATTCCTTGTAAAGGCATAAGCTCCTGCCAAAGCTCATTTACTTTGTCGATTTTTGAAAAGAATCTGTGACCACCGATGTCCATACGATTACCGTTGTACTGTGCGGTACGGGAAATTCCGCCTATGAATTCGCTTTCTTCAAGAATAACCGGAATTATATCTGTGTTTTTCAAAAGCTCGTATGCGGCAGTAAGTCCCGCGGGACCTGCACCGATTATTATTGCGGTTTTGGGTTTGGGATTTGCCATAAGAATAACTCCTTTTACAACAATTCTCTGTTGTATAGTCCGTTTGTTTTTTTGCCTTCAATTGTTTTGCCGTTTAAATATGATTGATATATTTTTTTACATTCTTTTTTTTCTTCAATGGTAAAATAGAAAGTAACAAAATCAAGATTTGAAATATCTTTGTCGCCTATATAAAGCGGTACGCTGTTATGAAGGACTGAATATTTTTTATTGTAGCACAAAAGAGGAAAATCAAAGTCCTTTCTGTCTGTAAGGAAGGTTTTACCCTTGCATTTACCGCAACCATTTTCACTCTTTTGAGGACACGAGCGCATTAACATAATTGGCAAATAACCGTAAATGTATACACCTTTTGGGCTTTCTGTGCATATGTTTTTGATGCTTTTTTGAGAAATCTCAATAGATAGAGTAATGTCTGTAAGCCCCATCTCTTTATAAGACTGCGCAGAAATGCTGTTTGTTACGTTAAGTCCGTGAGAACCGTGAATTCTGAATCCTGCTTTTTTTAGAAGTGAGATTCCGCTTATATTACCCGTTACACCGCGTATAATACCGGTCTTTTTTATTGTAGTAAGTTTCCGTAGAATTTCTTTTTCGTCCTCCGGATATATAAGTTGGGGTAATTCAACAGCAATTTTTACAGGTAAGCACTCGATTTCTTCGATATTGGCAATGATTTCTTCAATGGGTAGTATTATCAGGTCTGCGTTTTGAAAAGCTTCGCTATATTGTGAGAAGCTTTCAAGACGAATTCTTGTTTTGGGCTTTGAAATATTGGCCTTATAATACTTTATAAGAGGTGTTGCGTCATTTATTTTATATTCTCTTTTTGCAAGCTTTTCTTCAAGAAGATCTGCTGCATCGCGCCTTAAAGCATTAATGGCGGATGCAGGGAGCGTGAGTGAATCTTGATTTTCAAAACTCAGAGAGTCTAAATAAAAAGCTGTTTCTCCCAATTTTGAAAGATTTCTGAAAGCTATTTCTTCAGAAAGCGGAGCGGTGCGAGGTTCTTGGGGGGAATCTCCCGTAACCATAACATTAACTCCGTTTGCGCTCAGATATAATGTTGCAGGTTCATTCTTTTTCAAAATAAGCTTTGCGCTTGCTTTATTAGGTCGGATTTCGTCTTTGTAAGTTTTTTCCAGCTCTTTAAGGACTTCTCCTGCAGAGGTTACGTCCTCCTTAACGCGATAGCCGAACATATCAATGCTTCTTTTCCCTTTTAAATAACCATCAGTAAAACCGCTACGTGAGAAGACTGAACGTAAGGTGGATTTATCATAAAGCTCATTATTAATTGCTTTTTTCAGACTGCTTACTGCGGCGGCAACATATTCGGGTCGCTTCATTCTACCCTCAATTTTAAAGGAATCAATGCCGATTTCCATAAGTTCTTTTATGCTGTCAAGATAGGACATATCTTTAAGAGAAAGAGCATATTCTCTGCCGTGTTGGTTTTTCCAATTAAGGCGACAACCTTGAGCGCAAAGACCTCTGTTGCCGCTGCGTTCACCAAGCATAGCAGAAAGATAGCAGTTTCCTGATGTGCTCATACAATGGGCACCATGAACAAAAACCTCAAGCTCTGCTTTTGTTTCACTTCTTATTGCTTTCATTTCCTGTAGCGAAAGCTCGCGTGCTAAAACTATTCTTGAAAATCCCATAGCTTCAAGAAATTTTGCACCTGAAACATTATGAACTGCCATTTGAGTTGAGGCGTGCAGAGGCATATCGGGACAGATTTCCTTAACGGCTTTAACAGTGGCAAAGTCCTGAACAATTACTGCATCTGCACCGCTTTCAGCTATTACTTTAACGGTGTCATAAAGTGCATCAATTTCTTTGTCAAAAATAAGTGTATTAAGGGTGACAAATACTTTTACATTACGAAGTCGACAGTATTTAACTGTATCCTTTAAATTTTCTGTTGTAAAATTATCAGCATTGCGCCGGGCGTTGAAATTATCAACACCCAGATATACTGCATTTGCACCACTTCTTACAGCGGCTTTTAATTGTTCTTGAGCACCGACGGGTGCTAAGATTTCATAGGAAGTCATAGTTTGAAACACCTTGTATAGTTTGGTTAGGAGTTAGGAGTTAGGAGTGTCGGGACCTGCGGTCGGCATTATAATAGCGGAAAGTTGAAAGTTGAAAGTTTAGGGTCTGCGACGCAATTATAATTATGATGTTTGGAAGCGTAGCTTCCTCTTAATTTTCCAGTTTCAATTTTCAATTTTCAATTGGAATCATCACTTTGATTTTGTTTAAATATCAGTAATAATTTCTTTTTTCTCAGTTCTCACCCTTAAAATATCACCCTTTTTAACATCTGCAGTGCAGTCGAGGGTGAGGAATTCCTGAGGGTGACAGGCGCTTTCGCATTTTTCGCCTTGTTCGTTTACAATTTTTGTTGCAGTGAATTTCATACCAAAGGTTTCGGGAGAAAGAACCTCAATTGTGTCGCCAAGTTTAAAGAAATTTCGTTGCTGAATTTTTAGTTTCCCATTCTTGCAATCTTCGAGAGCAACACCTGCAAAGGTGCAATCCCAATGATAAAGACCGTCATTTTTATGACCTTGAACAAGGTTTCCGAAATAGAAGCCGCTATTATAGGGGCGGTGGCTTATAGCATTAAGCTCGTCCTCTAAAAGCTCAAGGGGCGCGGAGTTATCGATTGCTCTTCTGTAAGCATTTACAACATGAGAAACATAATATTCTGTTTTCATTCTGCCCTCTATTTTAAAGGAATCAATACCTGCATCAGCCAATTTATCAAGAAAACTGATTGCCTTCATATCGTGGGATGAAAGGAGGGCGGAATGATCAGGGTATTCCTCCAGCTTCATATATTCATTGGGACGATTTCTTTCAACGAGATAGTATTCCCAACGGCAAGGCTGAGTGCATTCTCCTCTGTTACCGCTTCTGCCGTTCATATATGAAGAGATAAGGCATCTTCCGGAATAAGCCATACACATAGCACCGTGAACGAATGCTTCAAGCTCCAGCTCCTCCGGTATTTCAGAGTGCATTTCTGCAATTTCCTCAATAGTCATTTCGCGGGCGATAACAATTCTTGATGCGCCCATTTCATAGTAAGCAAGGGCTGAAGCATAGTTGCAGCAGTTTGCCTGTGTGCTTATATGCACCTCAAGATTTGGCGCTGCTTGTTTGATCGTTCTGACTGCGCCTAAATCTGATACTATAACAGCATCAACACCTAATCCGTAAAGATTTCCGGCATAAGATTTTAATGGTTCAATTTCATTGTTTTTTGTAAAACTGTTTACAGTTACATAGAGCTTTTTCCCTTTTGAATGTAAAAGTTTTACAGCGGAATCAATATTCTCTTCTGTAAAAGCAGATTTTTCTGCTCGTAACTGAAGAAGCGGACCTCCGATATATACCGCATCTGCACCGAAACGGTCTGCGGCAATAAGGCAATTCATATCTCCTGCGGGAGCGAGAAGTTCGGGTTTGTTATTGGGGTTTATCATAATTCAGATACCTCATTTAGTTAGGAGTTAGGAGTTAGGAGTGAGGAATGAGGAGTGTCGGGTGCTACGCACAGCAATTATAATACGGCGCATTTTCGCGCCCCGAAACTTTCCACTTGCCACTTTCAATTTTCAACTTTTAATTCTACACTATTTTCCCATAAAAAACAAGGTGTAAAAACTGTTTATAAAACATTATATATATACTTGATTTTTTATAGTTTACTGTGCTATAATATTTTTCTATCATAGGTTACTATGTTCTATCAACGAGGAGATGTTAAAATGAAGTACGATGTTGCTGTCATTGGTGCAGGTGTTGTGGGTTCTCTTATTGCCAGAGAACTTTCAAAATACAACATTAAAATTGCGCTTCTTGAAAAATGCAACGACTGTGCAATGGGTGCTACAAAGGCTAATTCTGCAATAGTACACGCGGGATTTGATGCTGTACCCGGAACACTTAAAGCAAAGCTCAATGTTCGCGGTGTTGAGCTTATGAAAAAGGTGTGTAAGGAGCTTAACGTTCCACTTAAAAACAACGGGGCTCTTGTTGTGGCTTTTTCTGAGGAGGAAATGCCCCATCTTGAAATGCTTAAAGACAGAGGTGAACAGAATGGTGTTCCCGATCTTCGCATAGTAAGAAGAGATGAACTTGTTGAGTTAGAGTCCAACATCGGTGATACCGCAGTCGGCGCATTGGTTGCTCCTACTTCTTCAATAGTTTGCCCTTATGAGCTTACGATTGCGGGCGTTGAAAACGCGGTTACAAATGGCGCAGAATTTTTAAGAAACTGTGAGGTTACCGCTATTGACTATGTTGATAACGCTTTTGAGCTTTCAACATCTCTCGGTAAGATTACTGCAGAATATGTAATCAATGCTGCAGGTGTTCATTCAGGGGGAATTGCATCTCTTATTGGTGATAATTCAATTGAAATTATTGTTCGCCACGGAGACTATTATCTTCTTGATAAATCACAGGGCTCACTTGTTTCAAGAACAATTTTCCAATGCCCCACAAAAATGGGTAAAGGCGTTCTTGTTTCTCCCACAGTTGACGGCAACCTTATTGTAGGTCCTTCTGCAGATGATATTGACGATGGTGATGATGTTGCTACAAGCTCAGCAGGACTTGACAAAATTTATAATAGTGCTATAAAGAGCGTACCTGCGGTTTCTCTGAGAAATGCAATTACCTCTTTCAGTGGCAACCGTGCTCATCCAACAAGTGATGATTTTGTTATAGGTTCATCTTCCGTTAATAAGAAATTTATCAATGTAGCGGGTATTGAATCTCCCGGTCTTTCCTCCGCTCCTGCAATTGCAGAGATGGTTGACGGGATTATTAACGAGCTTTCAGGTGGCTTTGAGAAAAAGGCAGAGTTTAATCCCTGCAGACCTGAGCCTGTTCGTTTCCGTCATATGTCAACGGAAGAAAGAGCAAAACTTATTGAGAAAAATAAAGCTTACGGAAGAATCGTTTGCCGTTGTGAAACAATCACAGAGGGCGAAATTCTTGACGCTATTCATGCTCCTGCAGGTGCTCGTGATGTTGACGGTGTTAAAAGAAGAACAAGAGCAGGTATGGGAAGATGCCAAGGTGGATTCTGTGGTAGTAAGGTAGTTGAAATTCTTGCAAGAGAATTGAATGTGCCAATGAACGAAATCACAAAATTCGGCGGAAACTCCAAAATTATGTACCATAAAACGAAGTAAGGAGGTAGGGCGGAATGTTGAATTATGATTTAGTTGTAGTCGGCGGTGGCCCTGCCGGAATGGCTGCGGCTCTCAAAGCAAAAGAAGAGGGCGTAGAAAAAATAGTTATTCTTGAGAGAGCAGAAACTCTTGGCGGTATTCTTGAACAATGTATTCACACAGGCTTCGGACTTCATTATTTCGGTGAAGAGCTTTCGGGTCCTGAATATGCAGGAAGATTTATTGAATTGGTGGAGAAAACAGATATTGATGTTTTCACAGATACAATGGTTCTCAATATTTCTGATGATAATGTTGTTACTGCGGTAAATAATAATGAGGGTCTTATGCAGTTCAAGGCAATTGCAGTTGTTCTTGCAATGGGTTGCCGTGAAAGACCCAGAGGAGCTCTTTCTATCGCAGGTTCAAGACCCGCAGGTATTATGACTGCAGGTACTGCACAAAAATATGTTAATATAGATGGTTATATGCCCGGCAAAAAGGTTGTTATTCTCGGCTCAGGTGGCATCGGTCTTATTATGGCAAGACGAATGACCCTTGAAGGTGCAGAGGTTAAGGTCGTTTGCGAGCTTATGCCTTACTCAGGCGGTCTTACAAGAAATATTGTTCAATGCCTTGACGATTTCGGTATTCCGCTACGTTTAAGCTGTACTGTTGTTAAGACTCACGGTAAAGAAAGACTTGAGGGTGTTACAATCGCAAAGGTTGACGAAAAGCTTCAACCCATTCCCGGTACCGAAGAATATATCGAATGTGATACGCTTCTTCTTTCGGTTGGTCTTATTCCGGAAAATGAGCTTTCAAAGGATGTTGGCGTAGAGCTTGACAGAGTTACAAGCGGTCCCATCGTAGATGAATACAGAGAAACTCTTCATCCCGGTATTTTTGCTTGCGGTAATGTTCTTCAGGTACATGATCTTGTTGATTATGTTACCGAAGAAAGTCAGATTGCAGGTAAAGGTGCTGCAGATTACATTTTCGGAAAGAAAAAAGGTGGCACATTTATTAACACAAAGGGTATTAATGGCGTTCGTTACATTGTTCCCCAGAAAGTTAACATTGAAGGCGAAGAAAACCTTAAACTCTATTTCCGTGTTGGTCAGGTTTATAAAGGTGCAAAGGTTGTTGTGGAATGTGACGGTAAAATCCTTTCATCTAAAAAGAAGGTTAAGCTTGCTCCCGGCGAAATGGAGAACGTTACAATTACAGCAGAGATGCTTAAATATATGACTAAAGACAGCGAAATCGTTGTCAGAGTTGAAGAATAAGGAGGACAAGGTAATATGAAAAAAAGTCTTATTTGCGTTTCTTGTCCTTTAGGTTGTCCTATTGAAGTGGAAATTGAAAACGGCGAAGTTATTTCTGTTACAGGTAACACCTGTAAACGCGGTGATGCCTATGCAAGAACAGAAATCACAAATCCTATGAGAAGTCTTACAACTTCAGTTAAAATTGAGGGTGGCGTTCATCCTGTTGTTCCCGTAAAATCTGCGGGTCCCGTTCCCAAAGGTAAAATGTTTGAGTGCATGGAAGAAATCAACAAAGCAGTTGTTAAAGCACCCGTTAAAATCGGTGATGTTATTATCGAAAATATCTGCGATCTTGGTGTTGATATTATTGCAACAAACTGTGACCCCGGTAAATAATCAAAAATAAATTTAAAGGATTTTAAAATGAAGCCCTATGAAATTGCAGCGGAGGTAAAGCCCTCCGAAAGACAGCTTAACTGGCAAAAAACAGAGTTTTATGGTTTTATAAACTTTGGTCTTGCAACAGTTTTAAACAGAGAATGGACTGACGGCGGAGTTAACCCCGTAAACTTTAACCCTGAAGAATTTGATGCTCAGGAATGGGTGCAATTCTTTAAGGACGCAGGCTTTAAGGGCATGGTGCTTAATGTTAAGCATCATGATGGCTTCTGTCTCTGGTGCTCAGAGCATACTGCCTATTCTGTTGAAAATGCTACAGAATGGGATGTGGAAAACAGAGATATTGTTGAGCTTTTGAGTAAAGAGTGTAAAGAACAGGGCTTGAAATTCGGTATTGCAATTTCACCCCTTGACAGAAACTGTCCTCTTTACGGAAGTGGTGAGCCCTACAACAGATTTTTCAAAAAGCTTCTTCGTGAGGTTCTCACAAAATACGGTGATATTTTCTATGTTCGATTTGATGGTGCGGCAGAGCCCAATAAAAATGATGAGCTTCAGGAATATGATTGGGAAGGCTATTATGAAATTGTAAGAGAATGCCAGCCCGATGCGGTAATTGCTCTTGTCGGTCCCGATGTTCGTTGGTATGGTAATGAATGGGGCGTAATCCGTGAAAACGAATGGAGCGTTGTTCCTGAGAAATATAGCATTTATCACGCCATTGAAAAGAGCAAGCAGCCTCAGAAAAAACGTCAGAAGGAAGAAAAATACGAGCTTGATTTAGGTTCTCGTAAGGCTATCAGGAAGGAAGAAAAATTTATCTGGTATCCTTGTGAGGTCAGTATGTCCATCCGTGACAGATGGTATTACCACAAGGATGATGAATATACCGCAAAAACCAAAGACAGACTTCATAAGATTTATCTTAGCACTGTTGGTGCAAACTGCTGTTGGTTGCTTGGTGTTCCACCTATGAAAAACGGTAAGTTTGCTGAAATGGATACTCAGATTTTAAAGGCGTTCGGCTATGACCTTAAGAGAATGTTTAACTATAAGGTTTCTCAGATTGGCACAGTTGAGGTAAGCTCTTCTCTTTCTGATGAATTCAAGGGCGCAAATCTTTTAGATGCAGACGAAAGCAAAACATGGCGCCCCGCTATTGGGGATAAAGAGCCTGAAATTACAATCACCCTTTCACAGAAGGATATGTTTGACAAAATTGAAATGATGGAAAACATAATCAATGGTCAGCATGTTGAAGAATTTGAGGTTTACATAGATAACGGCAACGGAAAGTTTAAGAAAATCGGTAAGGGTGGAGTTGTTGGCTACAAGCGAATTGTAAAAATCACTCCAACAGAGGTCATAAGAGTAAAAATAATAATCAAATCTTACAGAGGCAATCTTGAATTGCAGTCCGTGACTTTATATTGATTTATGAAAAAAATTGCAATATACGGCGGATCCTTTGATCCGCCACACAAGGGACACAAGCTTTTAGCAGAAAATCTCGCAGGTGTATGCGGTGCAGACAGGGTTATAATAATACCGACTGCTTTATCACCCTTTAAAAATTCAAGCTCTGCCACGGCAGAGGACAGGCTTACAATGTGCAGACTTTTTTTTGAAGAGGCTTTGTTTGATGTCAGTGATATTGAGATTAAAAGAGGCGGCAGAAGCTACACCGTTGATACTATTAAGCAGATAAAAAATGAAAATCCCGATGCAGAATTGTTTTTGTTTATGGGGGACGATATGCTTTTATCTTTTGATAAGTGGTATCGCTATCAGGAGATTCTGCGACTTGCGACTATTGTATGCGCTTGCAGAACAGAAAATTTAGAAGAACTCGACAATATGAAGGACTTTGTGAAAAATGTTCTTCAGGCAGAGAACAGAGTTATTATCTGCGAAAGCGTGCCTTTTGAAATTAGCTCTACCGAAATCCGTTCCATACTCAAAAAAGGTGAAAACAAAGGTCTTTCGGAAGAGGTGTACAACTATATAGCGGCAAAGGGGTTGTATCAATGAACAGAGATGCGGAATATACCGAGATATTAAGAGAGAGGCTCACTGAAAAGAGATTTATTCATTCTCTTAATGTGGCAGAGTCTGCAAAAGAGCTTGCAGGGCTTTACGGCTACGACGAAGCTATTGCATACACCGCAGGTCTTATTCACGATGTTTGCAAGGATACCCCTGCAGGCTTGCAGTTATCATATATGCTTGAAAACGGTTTGGAGCTTACAGAAATCGAAATAAGCACTGCAAAGCTTTACCACGCTATGTGCGGTAGCGTGTATATTCAAAAGGAATTCGGAATTGAAAACCAAGATATAATCAATGCCGTGCGCTATCACACAACAGGAAGAAGGAATATGAGCCTTCTTGAAAAGATAGTATTTATTGCGGATTTTATCAGCGCTGAAAGAGATTATAACGGCGTTGAGATTATGAGAGAAAAAGCGGTCAGGTCCCTTGATGATGCAATTGTTGAGGGATTGGGCTTTACAATAAAAGACCTCATAGACAGGGGCGAAAGGTTCGTTCATCCCGACACCATTGATGCCTATAACGATGCTATGATGAATATTTTGAAACAGGAGAAAAATTAATGAGTCTTGATATTGTTAAAAAAATCGTAAAAGCTCTTGATGATAAAAAGGGTAACGATATTCAGGTTATTAAAATTGAAGAGCTTACAATTGTTGCAGATTACTTTGTAATTTGTACTGCAAACTCAAATACCCATGTTCGTGCGCTTGCAGACGAGGTTGAATATCAGCTTGAAGAAGCAGGCATTAAAGCAGACCACATTGAAGGCAGAGCAACAGGTTGGGTGCTTCTTGAGTACAGAGGTGTTGTTGTTCACATTTTCCTTGAAGAGTCAAGAAACTATTATAATCTTGAAAGACTCTGGGAAGATGCTTCAAAAATTGATGTTAATCAATTTTTAGATTGAAAATTGTAAGTTGAAAATGGCAAATTAAGGGTCTGCGACGCAATTATAAATGTTTGGAAGCGAAGCTTCCCCGAAACTTTCAACTTGCCACTTTCAACTTGCCACTATTATTTAGCTAATAATTTACCATTTCACAGAAAGGTATGATAATAATGAAGTATGATTTTTCCGCCGTTGAGCAGAAATGGCAGAAAAAGTGGGAAGACGAGGGCGTTTTCCACGCACAAGATAATTCTGACAAGCCGAAATTCTATGGTCTTGTTGAATTCCCTTACCCCAGCGGTGCAGGTATGCACGTTGGTCATATTAAAGCATATTCAGGCCTTGAGGTAATTTCAAGAAAAAGAAGAATGCAGGGCTACAATGTTCTTTTCCCCATTGGCTTTGATGCTTATGGTCTTCCAACTGAAAACTATGCTATTAAAACAGGTATTCATCCCCGTAAGGTTACAGATATGAATATCGAAAAATTCTCTTCACAGCTTAAAAAGGTTGGCTTCTCTTTTGACTGGAACAGAGTTGTTGACACAACTGAAGAGAGCTATTATAAATGGACACAGTGGATTTTCCTTAAAATGTTTGAAAAGGGTCTTGTTTTCCGTGACAAAACTCTTGTTAACTATTGTCCTTCCTGTAAGGTTGTCCTTTCAAATGAGGACTCTCAGGGCGGTAAATGTGACATTTGCCACAGTGACATCGTTCAGAAATCCAAGGACGTTTGGTATCTTCGTATTACAGAATATGCAGATAAGCTTCTTCAGGGGCTTGATAAGGTTGATTATCTTCCCAACATCAAGCTTCAGCAGGTAAACTGGATTGGTAAATCAACAGGTGCTTTCGTAAACTTTGAAATCGATGGCACAGACGAAAAAATGAAGATTTATACAACCCGTCCTGATACTCTTTTCGGTGTAACCTTTATGGTTATGGCTCCTGAGCATCCTCTTATCGATAAATATGCAGAGAAAATCTCTAATATGGCTGATATTGAAGCTTACAGAGCAGAGTGCGCAAAGAAAACAGAGTTTGAAAGAACTCAGCTTGTTAAAGAGAAAACAGGTGTAAGAATCGAAGGTCTTGAGGCAATTAACCCTGTTAACGGTAAAAACATTCCTATTTACATATCTGACTATGTAATGATGGGCTATGGTACAGGTGCTATTATGGCTGTTCCTGCACATGACCAGCGTGACTACGAATTTGCACAGAAATTCGGTATTGATATTATTGAGGTTATCAAGGGTGGCGACATTTCAGTTGAAGCTTACACAGGCGACGGTGAAATGGTTAACTCCGGATTCCTTAATGGTATGACCAAGAAGGTTGATTCTATCGAAAAAATGGTAGAATTCCTTGGTGAAAAGGGTATTGGTGAAAAGGGTGTTCAGTACAAAATGAAGGACTGGGCATTCAACCGTCAGAGATATTGGGGCGAGCCCATTCCCATTGTTCATTGTGAAAAATGCGGTATTGTTCCTGTTCCCTATGAGGAGCTTCCTCTTCGTCTTCCTGAGGTTGACAACTTCCAGCCCGGTTCAGACGGTGAAAGCCCTCTTGCAAAAATTGATAGCTACGTTAACTGCACTTGCCCCAAATGTGGCGCAGCAGCAAAGCGTGAAACAGATACAATGCCTCAGTGGGCAGGCTCTTCATGGTATTTCTTAAGATACATTGACCCCCACAATACTGAAGCATTCGCAGATAAAGAAAAGCTCAAATACTGGGGACCAATTGACTGGTACAACGGCGGTATGGAGCACGTTACCCGTCATCTTATCTACTCTCGCTTCTGGCATAAATTCCTTTATGATTTAGGGGAGGTTCCCTTTGACGAGCCCTATGCAAAGAGAACTGCTCAGGGTCTTATTCTCGGACCTGACGGTGAAAAAATGAGTAAGTCCAAGGGTAACGTTGTTGACCCCAACGAGGTTGTTGACTCGCTCGGTGCAGACGTTCTTCGTACCTACGTTCTCTTTATGGGTGACTACGAAAAGGCAGCACCCTGGAGCGAAAGCAGTGTTAAGGGATGTAAGAGATTTGTTGACAGAATCTGGAATCTTCTTGAAATTGTTAAGGATGATGAAGAATTCTCAAAAGAGCTTGAGGTTTCCTTCCACAAAACAATTAAGAAGGTTTCCGAAGATATTGAAAACATGAAATTCAACACCGCTATTGCTGCTATGATGGCTCTTCTTAACGAAATCTATGAGGTTGGCTCAATCACAAAGGGCGAGCTTAAAGCATTTGTTAAGCTTGTTGCTCCCTTCGCACCTCACGTTGCAGAAGAGGTTTGGGAAAAACTTGGTGGCGAAGGCTTACTTGCAATTGCAGAGTGGCCTTCATACGATGAAGCAAAAACAGTTGATTCAACAATTGAGGTTCCCGTTCAGATTTGCGGTAAGCTCCGTGCAACAATCACAATTGCAAAGGATTCTTCCGCAGAAGATGCTATCGCTGCTGCAAAAGCAGACGCAAAGGTTCAGGAATTCCTTGACGGTAAGAATATTATCAAAGAAATCTATGTACCCGGTAAGATTATTAATATTGTAGCTAAATAATTAAAAATCCCATTGCATTTTTGGTGCAATGGGATTTTTAGCTACCAGTCGCCAGCGGTCAGCAATTAGCAAATAGCGATATAGTTGAAAGTTGAAAATGGAAAGTGGAAAGTTTCGGGGTGCGGAAATGCGCCGTAGAAAAATTTGTAAAAGTAGTGCGAAGCTCTATCATCCCTAAATCTCACCGAAGGTGAATTTAGGGAGGGGGACCGTTCTCCTTTGGGTAAATTAATTTGTTGGGTGTATTTCGGGTAATGTGTTTTTGTATGGGTGTTGTACGGGCGGAATGGTGGTGGGTTGCCACGCTCCCTCTTTACATTGTTGTTTAGGGGAGTTTGGGTTGTTTGTTTTTGCATAAAAGCAGGAGATGTTTTTTGTTTATTAATACCATATAAATAGTGTGTGAAATTATGGTAATATGGTTTCGGTATAAAATATTCTATTTGAGGAGATTTTACTATGAAACGAAGTTTAAGTTTTATTTTATCATTGGTTATGGTGATAGGCATAATCACATGTGTGCCGTTAACTGTAAATGCAGCGGGTATTGATGATTTGACATTTGAATTGAATGATGATGGAGTTTCTTATTCGGTTGCGGATTGTGACACATCTGCAAGTGGTGAACTTGTTATTCCAACTACCTATAACGGCTTACCGGTAACAAGTATAGGTAGATGGGCTTTCGAGGATTGCACAAGTCTTACATCTATAACAATCCCCGACAGTGTCACAAGTATAGGTGGTGATGCTTTCTACAATTGTACAAGTCTTACATCAGTAGCAATACCCGACAGTGTAACATATATAGGTGATGGTTCCTTTGATAACACAGGTTATTTTAATGATAGTTCAAATTGGGAAAATGGTGCTTTATATATAGGAAACCATCTGATAAGAGTAAAAGAAACAGTAAGCGGAAAATACGAGGTGAAAAAAGGTACAAAAACAATTGCTTATCGTGCTTTCCAGGGGTGCTCCTGCGTCACTTCAATAATAATTCCCAATGGGGTTAAATCTATTGGTTACGGAGCATTTATAAATTGTGAAAAATTAACATCAATTGTAATCCCCGATAGTGTAACCTATATTGGTGCTTTTGCATTTTATCTTTGTAAAAATTTAGTTTCTGTAAAATTATCGGAACAAATGACTGAAATACCGGATTATCTGTTTTACAAAAGCCCTTCTATCAAAAAAATTGTTATTCCTCTGGGTGTAACAAGTATAGGCTATTGTGCTTTTGCACGTTGCACAGGACTTGAAACGGTAGAAATTCCAAGCAGTGTAACAAGTTTAGGTGCTTGTGCTTTTGAAGGTTGCACAGGACTTAAGGAAATTAATGTTGACCCCAAAAATGAAAAATTCAGCAGTATTGATGGTGTGTTTTTTAATAAAAAACAAGATGTTCTTAAAATATTTCCTGCAAGCCACACCAAAACCGAATATAAAATACCGGATACCGTTACAGAGATTGCTTACAGTTCATTTTGCGGAGCATCATCTCTTTCGAAAGTATCAATTCCATCTTCGGTAAAAAGTATCGGTGGATATGCTTTCACTAATTGCAGAAGCCTTAAATCAGTAACAATTCCTGAAAGTGTGACAAGTGTTTGGTATATGGCTTTTGGTTATCATTTTGATTGGTTAGCGTATGGAGAAGTAAATAAAGCACCCGATTTTACTATTTATGGCATAAAAGGCTCTGCCGGTGAAACCTACGCTAACGAAAATGAGTTTAAATTTATTGAGGTGAAGAAACCTGCTCAACCAACTCTCAAAAAGGTTTACAATGAGAATTCTTATGTAAGGGTAACTTGGAGAGCAGTTAAGGGAGCAGATTTATATAGAGTATATCGAATGGTAAGCGGTGGAGAATATGAGTATATCGGCTCAGCAACAGACACTTCATACACAGATAAAAAAGCACCTGCGGGAAAAACCTGCAGATATAAAATCAAAGCCAAGAATATAGCAGGCTATTCAGATTACAGTGCAAGCATTGCTATTAAGCACATTGATGAGCCTAAACTTAAATCAATAGAAAACTCTGCTTATGGTGTTCTCATTAAGTGGGACAAAGTAACAGGTGCAGAAAAATATAATGTTTACCGAAAGGTAAGCGGTGGCGAATATAAATATATTGGTGCAACAAGTAAAATCTATTACACTGATAAAACCGCCAAGTCCGGTACTAAATATTACTATGCAATTCGCGGTAAGAGAGATGATAGTGTATCAAGTCAGTCGGCATCACTTTCTAAGTATTACCTTGAAGACCCGACCTTGAATGCACCCACAACCACATCAAAGGGTGTAGGTCTTAAATGGTCAGAGGTTGCAGGTGCAGAGGGTTATGTAATCTATCGCAAAACAGGTAGCAGTGGTAGCTATAAGAAAATTGCAACCGAAAAAGGTGTATCAAATCTTTTTTACAGAGATACAACTGCCAAGAAGGGAACAAAATACTACTACAAGGTAAAAGCATATAAGAGCAAAACTTATAGTGCATATTCAAATACCAAAGCAATTACAGATAAATATTAATTAACAAATTCGGTCAGGTGTAAATCAAATGATTTACACCTGACCGATGTGTTTTTATTTGAAATTGTATCTTTAAGAATATGTAAATTTAGAAGAATAAGGTTGCGGTTTGTTTGAACCTCTTTTCGAAAAGAGGGGGACCGTCTTGGATACATAAAGCAATTAAATTATGTATTAAGCGAGCCTATTGTAAAGGTTTTGAATACAGTTTAGCGGAACGGTGGAGAATTCTCTACGCGAGCCCTCGAGCGTAGTTGAAGCGTATGCTTCAATTATAATGCACCTATCGCCTGAATATATAAATTCTGTGGTACAGGCAAGCCTGTACCTTACGGTGTATTACAGTTTCACCTATGGTGAAATGACGCTTGCGCGTCAAGAACTCTCCACCACCCGACTGACTTCATTATAAACTTTATTATTTGGCGCGCTTAAAACTAAAATCAAATAAATAAAAAATCAAAAGGCGGTACCAGCCCTCTTGCGGTGCCCAAAATTGTTTGCTCGCTATTCACTTCGCACAATTTTGACCGCTACGCCAACTCACACTCCCTGTATCGCCCACAGGGCGCGGTCGTGTTCCTTGCCCCCTCCCTATGCTTGCGCACAGGGATGATAGGATTCGCATAACTTTAATTATCGCGGAGCTCTGGCATCTGGCAACTGGCAACTGGCAGCTTCATTTTGCACTTTGCGCTTTGCATTTTGCACTTTATGAAAACCTCACCGCCACCTTTGCATATTCAGATGGTGTCATACCTGAAATT
>JAZUOL010000013.1:0-51419 GCA_045604605.1 Acutalibacteraceae bacterium
GGTTCTAAAGTTGTTTCGTTATATTCGCAACGCATAGAATGAATTGTATATCCTACATTTTTCATATGTTCAATTATCCCGTTTTCAATATTATTTTTGTATGATTCTTCAATTTGGTTCTCAAATAAATTATCATCTTGAATTTGTTTAATATATTTTTCTTGATTCAAAGCCAAAATTTCATTAATATCAATGTCTTCGTTTAACAAATTAATAATAGGTTCTACCAAAATCCTGGGAGTGTATAATTCATCATTTGATGAGCTATACATTGCTTTAAGGTTGTTATTCAAGCAAATCACCGCCTTTTAAAGCAGGTGAATTTGCTTCATCAATTACCTTTTTTAGAGCTAATTCCAGGGCACCGATTCCAGAGAAAAGAGAAATTGTTTTCACCTCTTCAAAAAGGTACGGCATGGCCTTGCACAACTCTTTAAGAACCAGATATGCAACATCTACAACAATACTATTACCGGCCTGACGATACAAAGCTGTTTTAGGACATACACTTGCAGCCTTTTCATAATCTTCATCAGAGAATCCCATAAATCTGTATGCTTCACGTGGTGTGAGACGTTTTATGTAGTACTTTTTACCGTTTGGTGTATCAATTGTCTGCAGAACAATGGTATTAGGATTGGATGCTCTCAGAGCAGGTGCATACTTTATGCCAATCTGATGGTCGTTCCAACCGGATGTACACTTTGGTCTGTAAATATTTTTATCTGATTGAATTATGTCATCAAGTTCTCTCATGATGTTTGCTCTTATATACGGAGTGATAGCATCATCTACAAGAACGTTATTGTCAATGTTATTGAACAGATGTGAATTATCTTCAAGATAGTAATTTACGGATTTTCTGTCACGAAGTTTTTCAGGAAAATGGAATTTCCCATTATTAACATCACGACGTATAGCAACAAAAATTACTCTGTCTCTGTTCTGTGGAACTCCGTAATCTTTACTATTCATCTTTTGATAATAAACGTCATATCCGCAACTTTTCACTTTCTCAGCAAAAAGATTAAATGAACCAATAAATCTTTTGCTGAGAAGGTTTGCAACATTCTCAAATATGGCGAATTTGGGTCTTGTTGACTGGAAAATACTGAACCAATACACCATAAAAGAGGATGCTGTTTTATCAAGTTCTGTTGAACCGCATTTTGGACAAACGGCATCTTCAACAGAATCTAATGTCAATGGATCAAAAGAATGCCCACAGCTGCATACCCAACAGCTCCCGCTGAGATTTCCGGCAGAGGAAAAATTGACACACGGGGGTCCGCCAAATAAAGCATCCACAGGTTCTGTCAGTTCAGATACTTTTATCTTGGAAATATCACCAAGATTCTTTTCCAAAGATACATTAAGTATTGCTGAAAATCCTTTTGCAGCATGGGGATCTTTTTCTGAGAAATATAGAATTACACAATTATTAGAATTATTCATTTTAGTTACCTCCTAAAAATTTATAAGTTTTTAGAAGGTAAGGCCTTACCTATTTGCACATAAGGGGATGTGCTTACCCCTGTTAATCAAACTGACGTCTCAGTCTGAATTCTGTCTTTATATGAAATCATCATCTGAGGTAGCTAATCTCAGGTGCGATTAATTAAGGGTTTATATACTGCCATTGTGAGGTTATCCCTTGAAACTACAATGGCAGTTCATCATGATGTTTTATGCAACACCTCTTGTCAGGAATATCGTTCATTATATTGTCAACTCTTCAGTGTCTAAATACTGAAGATTATATGGAAATCCACATTTTTCATCATCAGGAAAAAGAAACTGTTTGTCCGGAATTATGACTCTGAGCACCGGTCTGCCATTATCTGTTGCTTCAAATAATGGATAGTCACAAATTCCGATGCCCGATACAGCGTCTCCTGCTTTAAATCGTTTACCACTTTGAACCATGCGACCAAGTTCATTTAAAATGTACAAAGCAATTTTGTATTCAATTGTAAGTACAATCTGAAACTCGGGATGATTATACAGTTCCCTCATGCCATGGGTGTGTATATTAGCTAAATGAGGCTTAAAGCGTAGATCCTCATCACCACCACACACATAGTGTATAATCCAATCAACTTCTTTTTTGTTTTTGTTACTCATGAAAATCAATCCTTTCCTAATATAATTATTGTAGCGCAAGATTTGCTCGTTAACTTTTTTCGTCATCGTCTTAACCTTACAAGTATATTATACCATAAAACCCTCTTGTTTGACGATTGAACCAACCGGTGTCATCTTAACTAAATATGCTGAATTTGGCGGCATTTGAGTTAAGAATACACATATTTAGTTAATGACGACCTGTTATAAAGTCCGCTATCACGCGATTTATTGCTAAAATTAAATTTTAGACTTGTGAATCTTTTTCGGAAGATGTTTTTTAGAAAATATTGAAAAATGATCTTGATTATGGTATAATAAATAAAAAAAGTTAAGACGAGAGGTGATTTAATGAACGCTCGATATCCGACAACGCAGCTTTTTCGAAGTTTATTTAAAGAACTTCGTACAGAAACTCTGCATTATACATTTGATGAATTTGGAGCGATATTTGAATTCACAGGACCATGGGCAAAGTATTTTGAAGATGGTGTAATGAAAACCAAGAATAATAATGACGAAATAGTGCTTGTGCCCAAAAATGTTACTGTTCCCTTTGAATTCATCAGGAATTTTTTTATAGTGGAATATAACGCTTATTTGTTTAAGAAAAAGTTACCTGAGATGAAAAAAATATTAAATAGAGAGATTGCTTCCGGACTTATAAAACCAGGTACAACAATCGATAAATTATTTAATAAAAAAGACGCTTCAGGTCAGGTTCATAAAGTTCCGCCAATGAGCATATTTAATCCAGAGAGATATGCAAGAGATTACACAGAACTTTATGCAGAAGAACACGAAAAAAAACAGATGTGTTATATAGATAAGAAATATTTTGTACAACCTAAACAGCATTGCGAAATATTTGATGAAGCGAATTTTGAAGAAGAACTAAGATATATTCCAATGATAATGAATTCCGAAGCTGAAAAGAATTTAACGATTGAACAGAATATACGTCTGTCAAAGTGGATAGAAAAGAGAACACGAGAGCTTCTTAATAAATATAAAGAAGAGACACGAGAACAATATTGGTTATATGCGCTATATTTGATGTATACAGAAGTTGAAGTGGAAAACGAATGCTGGGAGGATATAAAAAAGCATTATTTTAATGAAGAAGATGATGTGTTTACATGGAGACATATTTTTTCAGTTTTGCAAAACAATGAACATCTAAGGAAATTGAAAAAATATGATGATGACAATGTAGTATATTTCAGCAATATGGAAGACACCATTTCGGCGGAAAATTTACCTGTTTTTCATATAAAGTACAATTTTGATACGATGGAAAAAATAAAAGATGGTCAAACAGATTTTTACGATATTAAAAGAGAAAATGCTGTACATCTTAAATTTAAATTAGTTGATATTTTTATGATATTTATGAACATTCAATTGAGCAAAGGATATGACGAAAAAGTTGCATTCATACATACTTGCTCTGAATTATATTCGTATGGAATAAATATAAGATTTAATAAACTATGTGATATTAAATGTGGTAAAAGTAATGAATTTAAAGCAGATGAGATTGCAATAGATTTTTATTTTATGGCAATGAAGTATTTTGAGAAAAAAGCAGAAAAAGTTAATGAAAGATATTGGTCGAAAAGTATGAAACTGTTTAAAAAGAATTTCATGGGACTGAATGCACATTTCATAAATGTAATTTCAATGGATTTTACCGATATTGCAAGATTAAGTGAAAATAAAAAATCAGAACTTAATAAGGAATTGGAAGAAACACTGAGACGGTATCTGGATAGAAATTTATTTTAAATAAAAGGACAAAACCCCTCTTTCTATAAATAAGATGATATCTTATTATGAAAGGGGGCTTTTACTTTGAATACAGAGTTACAGTTTTCTGTAATCTATCTTTCACAGGAGAATAACGATATAAATGATTTTGATTTCTTTATTCGTATGATTCCTACAAAAGATGGAAATGTTGTTTCTGTAAGTGTTGTGCCGAGATTTTGTCTTGACGGCAAGATTGTAAAGCATATCAAGTTTTCTGTTGTGGCAGACAAAATAATTGATGCAACTGATGTGATTCAGACTTTGGCACAATTGAAAGATTTAAAAGAAATTGTTTCTGATATAAATATTTCAACTTCTGACGCAGAAACAAGATTAAAGGATCTAATTCAAAAAGTAATTAATCCTTGATAAAATAAGACAGAATACCTTCTTTAAATTTGGGCAGGGCTTAATAACCCTGTCTTTTTAATGCAAAAAATAACCGCAAGATTTAAAATCTCACGGTTAGATTATTTCAGAAATAAATCAAAACATATTTCTGCAGAAATTCATATATAGGATAAGCATATAACTGATTAAAAAGTTCAACGTTCGTTACGCTTTGATACATTATATAAATAGCACCTGCAGCCAGGATGCAGTTCCCGATATTACAGAGCTGACGATAAATTTCATCAATAGTTCTTCTGAATTCTTCCATAGTCCACCTCCTGTGTTTATTTTACCATAAGTAAAAATGCTTGCTTGCAAGGGTTTTTTTGCGCAGCCGTCAATGATAAAGGATGTGTGAAACACATCAGCGACGAAGTCGCAAAGGCTTGCAACGCAAGACTTACTGTATTCATTATACCGCATAAATACGCATTTGTCAGGTGCTTAATTAAAAGATCTTCAAGATTCAAAGATGTTGTTCTGTTTTTTGACAATTTTTTAGGATTTCCTGAAAAAATTATTAAATTAGAGACTCTAAAACTTTAGTTGGTTAATTTTCGTAAAAACAGAATCTACAGATTCAGTTCCAAATCCGAACACTTTATCTATCCTCATTAACCCTCCTGACAGTAAAATTAATAATAATCAGAGAAAAAGACAAAAAGAGTTAATGCAATAGGGTGTGTCGATTAAGTACACTTTAATGATGACACTTCATCATGACGAAAAATGGGCATTGCAGCTTATTTTTGTATGTCAAAAGAGTTTGTTTTTCATTCTGCAATGTTTCATAAATCAAGGATATGCTATTGAAACAGATAATTTAATAAATATCATATTTTTGAAAGGATGATAAACAAATGACAGCAAAACAATTTTTCTACGGCAGAGTGAGCAGTGCAGAGCAGAACGAAGAAAGACAACTTCAGGCGGCAAGAGAATTCGGAATTGATGAACGTGACATCTACATAGATAAGGTGTCCGGCAAAGATTTTAACCGAGAACAGTACCAATTAATGAAAGCACAGCTTCGTCATGGCGATTTGGTAGTATTTTTATCGATTGATCGTATGGGCCGAAATTATTTTGAGATTATCGAGGAATGGCGTAGTATAATATCATTAGGTTGTGATATTGTCGTTCTTGATATGCCAATACTGGATACAAGAAACAATGAGGGCGGTCTTACAAAAAGATTTATATCGGATTTGTTTTTGCAAATTCTTTCCTATGTCAGTGAACAGGAACGAATTAATATCCGAAATCGTCAAAGACAAGGAATAGAACTTGCAAAGGCAGCAGGTAAATACAAAGGCAGAAAACCTATTGAGGTTGAAAACTTTCCTGAAATATATAATCAATGGAAAGCAGGCGAAATAACCGGCAGACAGGCAATGCGACAGGCAAACCTGAAACCGAATACATGGTACAGGCGTGTAAAAGAATATGAGGGGACTTTATAGTTCTCTCATTTTTTTGAATCTACGCTTCAAGATCGTTTAATTACAAAATTACGGATTTTGCTGCCGTTTGCAGCAGATTTTATATCAAAATCATTTTAAGACATTTTTTTCTGATTTATTTTAATTTATTTCATTTTATTTTGATTATTTCTGATTTTTACATATATAATAGCGATTTTTTTCAGGTCTAAAAGCCCCCATATTATAAGGTGAAAAATAAATAACTTCTAATAAGGGGAACTTTCTGTACTCGTTGACGATAAAAGAATCATGCGATAAGATGTTTTTATAATTTTGAAAGGAGGCGAGAATTTATATCTCAAAAATAAATATTGAATTATAAAGATTTTTTCAAACTACTGGGAAATGAAGAACCCCTATGTTTTATAAACTGTGTCAATCCCATACCGGTTAAACAGATACCAAAATATAATGGTAAGAAAGATTTGTTTTTTATTCCTAATAGCGGAGGAACAAAAACTAAAGACATAACAAAGTTCAATGCATTTTTTATTGACCTTGACTGTGGAAGAGATGAAAATGATGAGTATTTTCCAACTGATGTTGTTGATAAATACAAAGAGGAACAAATGAGAAAACTGAAATCTTTTCATCTGAAACCCAACTGTATAGTGTCAACAAAAAATGGTTACCATTGTTACTGGTTTATACGTCAGCCTATAGACTTGGAAACATGGAATGGCATAGAAAAATATCTGGTTGATTACTTTGATGCAGATAAAAGGGTTTGCAGTGCAGCAAACAAACTCAGAATTCCATATACATGCTGGGTTAAGAATCCGGATGAACCATTCTTTTGTAAGATTGTGATGCTTAATGATGATGTGCATGATGTTTTATTATACCGCAGACTGTTAAAAAATGAAAAAACTGAATCTAAAGAAAAAGTCTTCAGATCTGAAAATGAACTTAAAAAAACAGTTAGGTCAGAAGACAAACCTCAAAAAACATTTCAGTCATATAAAGATGTTTTTGATTATGTAACAAAAGAAGTCAGTATGTATGAATACTTAAAGAAATACCACAATCTGAAAGGCAGTCCGTCATCTTTTAAATGCATCTTTCACGATGACGAAACTCCCAGTGCCAACATCTTTAAAACAGATACCGGCATAGAACTTTATTACTGCCATTCTGCAAGTTGCGGTTTTGTAGGCAATATCGTTCAAACTGTTGCACAACTTAAACATTGCAGTCGTTCGCATGCTTTAAAGATTATTTGTCATAACTTAAATCTTCAATTTGTTAAAAATCAGGAACTTGTAGATATGATTTTTGATAACTTGCAAACTATTACAGATGATATTCAGTATTCACACAAAGACCTGTATGGCGTTATCTACAGATACATCCCAACTTTAAATGCTTTGCATTTTGCTGCATTCAATAATCTCATTCATGCAAATAATGACCAGGAATTTTTGTTTTCCGCATCCACAAGTTATATTGCCAAGACACTTGGCAGGAGTGACAAAAAGAATACCGGCACAGATATTTCTTTGCTTTGTCTTTTAAAGATGATAGAAAAAGTAGATTTAGATGATGCGAATATTTCTGATGAATACAAGTCATATATAAGAAGATTTCAGAAAGATAAAAGCAAATATATAAATGTTTATTCTCTACAAAGCTATTCTTACAACAAGCTAACGGAATGTAATTCCATTGCCAAGCAGGTTAAGGAAAAGAATCTCAGAAAAAAGCATTTTACATATGAGTCTGTTGCCAATGCATTTGATGTTGAAACAGCAAACCGTGTGTTTCCGCAAGTAAAAGATAAAAAGGTTAAAGAAATTGATGCTTTCCTTTTAAATACAATAAAAAAACTGCTTGAAGAATACGGATATTTTACCCAGAATACTGTTGCTGATTACTATAAAACATACAATAAATTTTTCAAAGAAAATCAATACATAAAGCAGTTGCCGGCAATCATTCAGATGTTGGAACTCAAAAAAGTAAAGGCATCAAAGGAACTGAAAGAAAAATATAATATTTTATTTTCAGGTTATCCATATCTGTATATAAAACAAGGAGATTAACACCTTTCGTATAAAGAATCATCAACTTCATAATAAATTATATTACTACGAAAGGGGTTTTTACTATATGACAGAAAATAATAACTACATAAGAAAGGGTGACATTTTCTATGTTTATCTTGGAAATGAGCGAAATAATCACGTTCAGAGCGGTGGTTCAAATGGTATGAGACCTTGCATAATTGTGAATAACAATATTGCTTGTGTACACAGTCCGGTGTTGTTGGTCGTACCGATTACATCCAGCAAAGGAAAAATGCAGAAACACCTGCCAACCCATTTAGTACTTCAGGATCTTTTACCTAGAAAATCTGTTGCTATGTTTGAGCAGGTTCTGACCGTCAATCGCGAACAGCTTTCCAATAAAATAGGAAGTATGTCAGACTCTATGATTAGTAGAATAAATCAAAAACTGGAAATTGCATTCGGTTTATGCCCGCAATTTGCCTGAATTAAAGAAACATCAAAAAAATGACGGTTCAATTAAGAATCGTCATTTTTTTCTGTTGCGAGAGCTGACATGCACGAGCTTCGCAACAGGGTGTAATTATTATACTTTTCTACTTAAGAAAGGAACGCAAAAAAGATGTTTTCAAATTCACCACCTTTCATGTTTAGAGTATCTATATAAACTGCCGCGAAGCAGATTGTTTTTTTGTGTTATTAAATTTTTCTTATGTGGTTTATGAAATAATTAAAATCCATTTATATATTTATTTGAAAGATTTATATATCCTTTTTTTGAGTACAAAAAAAGCAACCCATTTACGGATTGCTAATTTGATGTATTTTATGTACTCGGAGAGCTTACGCTCCCCGATTGCCACGGTCAAAGTGTTTTTACCAAAGACTCGCCTACCGTAGTCAACTATATACTACACGAACAGAAAGGAATGTGTTTTATGACAAACACGTACAAATGAAAGTGGTCATCATCTCCTGATGACATTTATATTATACCGCATATTTTTCCATTTGTCAGCCATTTTTTTGAAAATTTTTTCTTGTGTACTAAAAGACAGTTGAATTCCGATGGTATATACTAGTCGTTTAAAATATTTGAAAGTAAGTAACGACATCAATTTTATTATTCAGCTCTATACAAATACTCAAAAAAGTTTTCGATTGAGACTGAATCGATAAATGTTCGCTCACTAAATGTATCAAAGCCTAAATCACCCTCTACGTCCCTGCAATATTCTAATGCATCAAGTAAATTTGCATATTCAACAAATGGAACATCACCGAATTTTTCTAATTCCTTCTCTGATGAAAATACTGTATATAGTAAAACGACAACTGGACCTGGTGCTCCATCATAAACTGCCTTAAAATCCCATAACTCATCATCGTTACTTTTTGAGTTTAATGGAACTATAACTTTTTTATATAGCTGTCTTTCGATTTCTTCGAAAAACAACAACCTATATTCTTCATTGTTATAATTGGTATAGTATAAATCTGCTGCTTTTTTTAATGACTTGACATCAATAAGCTCATTGTTCATTAACAATCACTCCTTTAATTTCTTCTATATATTATATCATAAAATACTAAAATTCACAATCATTCTACCAAAATAACTATATATTTATTTTTTCATATTTTTTATTACCGTCAGTAAACTTTCAAGTGATTCCTTATTTAGTTTCTTGCTTTCTTTCAATATTTCCTGAATAAGTTTCGGGTACTCATTTCCTTCATCAAAAAATTCTTGTGGAGTAATCTTGAAATACTCACAAATGTAAAGAAACATACTCATTGATGGCAATGACTTGCCGTTCTCTATTGTATTTATATATCCTGTTGACTGCCCAAGCTGTAAACTAAGCTCTCTGGCAGATATATTTTTATCGGTTCGTAATTTTGCTATTCTTTGTTTAATAAATTGTTCATCCATTTTAATCACCTACTTCTACCTATATTATATAATATAAGTTTGCACAAAATGATTGAATATAGTTTGTATTTGTGTTATAATGCAAACTATAAGTATGCACAGGCGTTAAAATTCAAACTTTTAACAACTGAAGATGAAAGGTAGATCTAAAATGAGTGATTTAAATTTTGATAAAGAGCATTGTTGCTGTTTCTTTGGACATAGAAAAACTGCAGAAACAGAAGAATTAAGGGATAAGTTATATGCCATAGTTGAAAATTTGATAAAAGACTATGAATTTGATACTTTCCTATTCGGGAGTAAAAGTGAATTTGATGACTTATGCCTTAATATTGTTACTGACCTTAAAGAAAAATATCCGCATATTCAAAGAGTTTATGTACGTTCGGCGTATGCCGATATAGATGAAAGCTATACAGATTATCTTCTGGAAATGTATGAAGATACATACTTCCCTGAAAAGATACGAGGTTCGGGTAAAGCATCTTATGTGGAACGTAATCGTGAAATGATTGATAAATCAAAGTTTTGTGTGGTGTACTATGATGAGAATTATCTGCCGCCAAGACGAAAGAATAGCCGCAGAGACTTGACTGATTATCAGCCTAAAAGCGGTACAAAGCTTGCGTATGACTATGCAGTAAAGAAAGAACTTACTATAATTAATGTATTTTAAGCAGATTTAAAAACTGAATATTTCGGCATAAAGCACAATTTAGAGTCAACATTTTCTATGTGGGGTTTTCTACAAAAATGTTGACTTTTCTACATTTTTTTGATACAATATATAATGTAGTTTTATAAATTTATATTACTATTGAAGGAGATTAATTTTATGTCAGTTACTTACAAAAAGTTAAGACTTATGCTAGTTGATAAAAATATGAAAAAGAAAGACTTGCAAGAACAAGCAGGTCTTACCCATCACGAGATGCTAAAACTCAGAAATGATATGAACATCACAACAGAAACAATCGGAAAGATTTGCAAGGCACTTGATTGCCAGGCAGATGATATCATGGAGTTTTATGAGGAATAATTAATGGAGTTGTAGAGATGGATAGACACACACCTGAACAGCGGCGAAAGAATATGCAAGCTGTTAAAAATAAAGATAGCAAAATAGAACTTCTTCTCAGAAATGAACTCTGGAAACGAGGTCTTCGATATCAAAAAAACAGAACCGATATTTACGGAAAACCCGATATTGTATTTAAAGGCAAGAAGATAGCGGTGTTTTGTGATAGTGAGTTTTGGCATGGTTATAATTGGAAAGAAAGAAAAAAAGATTTTAAATCTCATCAGGAATTTTGGATTCCTAAGATTGAGAGAAATATGGAACGAGATATTGAGGTTACTCAAAAGTTGGAATTAGAAGGATGGACAGTTCTTCGCTTTTGGGGAAATGAAATTAAAAAAGAAACTGGAAAATGTGCGGATATAATAGAAAAGGCGGTAAATACAAAATGAAAACTTACAAATCCATAGATTTATTTGCAGGAATTGGCGGTATAAGAATGGGGTTTGATAATGCTTTTGGTGAACAAATTGAAACCGTATTTGTTAGTGAATGGGATGAATATGCTCAGAAAACATATAAAGCAAATTTCAAAGATTCTTTGGAAATTGCCGGAGATATAACGAAAATAGATGAAACTGAAATACCACCTTTTGATATATGTTTGGCAGGATTTCCATGCCAAGCATTTAGTCTTGCAGGCAAAAGACAAGGTTTTGACGATGATTATAAAGGACTATGCAGAGGAACATTGTTTATGGATGTTGCAAGAATTTGCGAAGAACATAAACCGGCTGTTATATTTTGTGAAAATGTAAAAGGACTTGTTATTCATGACAAAGGTAGGACATTTAAAATCATATGTAAGACTTTTGAGAATTTAGGATATACAGTATTTCATCAAGTTCTGAACAGTAAAAATTTTGGTGTACCCCAGAACAGAGAACGAATTTATATTGTTGCATTCAGAAATGATATTGCACCGAATGAATTTATTTTTCCGGAAACCACAGATGATACTATACGTATTAAAGATATAATTGAAGAAAAACCTGTTCCGGCAAAATATTATTTGAGTGATGTATATGTTGAAACACTTCGTCGTCATAAAGCTCGTCATGAATCAAAAGGAAATGGCTTTGGCTACGAAATTCGTGATTGGGATGATATAGCGGGTGCTATTGTGTGCGGTGGTATGGGTAGAGAACGAAATCTTGTAATAGATAAGCGTCAAAAGAATCTTACACCGACAACACACATCAAAGGGAATGTTAATACTGAGGGAATAAGAAAAATGACTCCTCGTGAATGGGCACGTTTACAAGGCTTTCCGGATAGTTTTGAGTTGCCTCTTGCGGATACACATTTATATAAGCAATTTGGAAACAGTGTAACAGTTAATGTAATTGAAGCGATTGCAGAAAAAATCAAGGAGGTGCTTGATAATGCCTAAATTGTCAGGAAACAAAGGTGAATGGAGCGAAATTTATGTTTTTCTTCGTTTGCTTGAAATCGGGAAATTATATGCGGCTGATGCTAATCTAAATAAAATTGACAGTGTTTTCTATGACATTATAAACATAATCCGAGATGAAAATACAGGTGTTTTAGAATTTAGAGTTGATCGTTCCAGAAATCTAATTTCAGTAGTGAATACAAAGGAAATGAAGACGATTATTGAACTTCCTGTATCTGAATTCAAAATTAAAGCTGATGAATTATATAACTCAATAATTTCAGCTAATACATCTTCTTTCTTAGCGGATAATACAGAACAATTTTTAGACAAACTGAGTATTAATTCTTTAAAAGCTAAATCTACCGACAAAGCTGACATAAGAATTAAGATACACGATATTAATACAGGATATGAGGCAGTTCAGGGTTTCAGTATTAAATCAAGACTTGGCAGTGCATCTACTTTAATTAATGCAGGTAAAACCACCAACTTCATTTTTGAGGTTTCAGGAAATATTTCGGATGAGGTTATGGATGAGTTTAATACTTGTTCAAAATTGTTCCGTGATAGGTTTGCTGTTTTGAAAAACAATAATTGTGATATTGAATATCAAACAATGGAAAATGATGTTTTCGAAAACAATTTAATTCTTATTGATGGGAATTTACCGGAAATTTGTGCAGAAATGTTGAAAGTATTCTATTCACAAGGAATTACAACAGTTGAAAAGGTTTTGTCTCATGTTCATGACAACAATCCTCTGGGATATAATCTATCTAAGGGACATCCTTTTTATAGTTATAAGTTTAAAAAAATGCTTACTGAATGTGCTCTTGGTATGCTGCCATCAAAACCTTGGGATGGAACTGCAGATGCAACAGGTGGTTATATAATAGTGAGGGAAGATGGTGAAGTGTTGTGCTATCACTTGTTTAATAGAAATGAATTCGAAAACTATCTTCTTTTAAATACGAAATTCGAAACACCAAGCACAAGCAGACATCAATTCGGAAGTATTTATAAGGAAAATGATAAGTATTATTTGAAACTTAATTTACAGGTAAGGTTCATAAAGTGATGAGAGATTTTACGGTTGGTAGCTTATTTTCCGGAATAGGTGGAATTGAACTGGGTTTTGAACAGGCGAGTTTTAACATAATATGGGCAAATGAATTTGATAAAGATGCATGCATTACATACAGACATAATTTTCCGGATGTTAAATTGTTTGAAGAAGATGTCAGAAAATTAGACGTAACAAAACTTGAATATATTGATATACTGACAGCGGGATTTCCTTGCCAACCATTTTCTGTTTGCGGAAATAAAAAAGGGTTTGATGACGAACGAGGAAACCTATTTTTTGAGATAATGAGAGTTGTTGACGAAATACAACCACCCATCATCTTTTTAGAGAATGTTGCTAATCTTACGGAACATGATAATGGCAGAACCTTCAATACAATTCATAACGAATTAATTACCAGAGATTATTTTATAAGATATCTTGTAGCTGATGCATGTGATTACGGTATACCTCAACACAGAACCAGAACTTATATTGTTGCGTTTAAATCACAGGAAGTATGTGAAAGGTTTAGATTTCCTGAAAAATGTGAACTCAAAAAGCGGATATTTGATGTTATTGATAAATCTAAAATAATTGATGAGAGATATTATTTAAAACCTGACACCCATCAATATAGTAAAATGATTGATGCTATAAAAGACGAGAATCAAATATATCGCTTTTCGGATTACGGTATTCAGTCAAGTAAAGATGGAATTTCTTTTACGCTAAAAGCGAATATGGGAACTTGGCATGATAGAATTCCGATCATAAAAGACAATTACGGAATTAGAAAAATAACACCTTATGAAGCCTTGGCTTTGCAAGGATTTCCTGACACTTTCAGATTCAACGGAATATCATCGAAAGATGCATATAAGCAGATTGGAAATTCTGTTTGTGTTCCTGTTATAAAAAACATTGCGTTAAACATTATTAATATCATAAAATAATAGCGAGGTAACAGCTATGCTTGATGTAAACGAAATCATGAAGAATTTAATAGAGAGATGTGATATATATTTTTTTGGACATGTTATTTCAAAAGAATTGCTTGTCAAAAATTATGCGACTTTTTTAGCAAATAATTTTGGAAAAAAACATAATGTTGCAATAACTCTCCACACCGGCTCTATATGTTTCGATATTATAACAATACTGATTTCGGCGTTTAGTAATATCATGTATGACCGGTCAACTATAGATGATTTTATTGAAACATTAGAACCAGGTATGATTCTGCTAAACGGAAAAGAGCGATGTCGCTATGAAGGTCGCGGTGAACCTCATATAAAGCCGGATGGAACGGTCGTAGAAAGAATTATATTAAAAACCGAATATGTAAACAAGGGCAAAAGTTATGAAACGACCACATATTTGCCGCAAATTAAATGGAATCAATTAAAACCCTACAATGGAAAAGCCGAACGTCTGGACGCTCGCGGAGTTAGAACAGACGGAAAAAAACGGCGTGATTTTCTCAGCTCTGTTTTTGGAATGAGTACCGCCGAAATACCATCTTTTATAGAAAAATCTGCTGTTATTGTTATGAATCGTGAACGTTCGGAAATGATTATTGATAATTTGGAAATATGCTATGATTCAAAACGCATTAAACTGACAGACATTATGCCGATTTCATATTGTTCTGAAAATGAAGAATATCCTTATGGCGGAAATCCTGGCAAGCTTGAACCTGTAATTAAAATCACAAACAATATTTCTACAGCAAGAAGTATTGTAACAGGTTCTTGGCAGGGTAACGAGAACTGGATTAATGATATAGTTGGTGTTTCAATTATCGGATTTAGTGTTATTTCTCGGGCACGTACAGAAGTGTCTGAAATGATGAAAAGAAGAAAACTGAAATATGTTTTTGTCTCTTACAATATTTCTGCCGAAGAGGGCGAAGTGTTACTGGATGAAATTGAAGACACCTCTGTTTTTGCTTGTACAGCAGAATATTTGAACGGTTCATCATTTCCCGTTGTTGAGCAAAATCCTTATACCAAAGAATTGGATAAGCAAATAGCTTCCGTTATTAACCATGAAACAATAGCATTACCCGTGAAAACATTCGATTGTGATTGGAATATGTATAAAAAAGTTCAAATTGCTTTGGGTCGCCTGCGTCATTCAGGATATAAAGAAGCAGAAGACTTTATTCCTCTTGCACACTCTGTAATGAATCTTATTATAACATCAGTTTTTCCATTTAAGTTAATGGAAGAGCTTGTTGAAACAGGCATCTTAGATGTTGAGTCTCCAAAACAAAGAATTATTCATTTAACAGAGCTGCTTTCTTCTTTTTCGGGAGAAGCAAAAGAATCGGCACGAGCGATAGTGGATTTTTTGGAAGTGGGGTACAACAAACTGTTGGAGTGCTCTCCAAAAGAAAAGACTTTGTTTGATTTAATTTCGAAGTATCGAAATGAAAAAGTAGCGATTATAGTTCCAAAGGCATACTATTCTAATATATTATATGCACTTAATGTTAGAGACTATTTTGAAGATGTATCAAATTTATACATTTCCACTGCGAATAAGTTTGACTATTCACAACAGTACGATGTAATTATAGCCATAGGTGCTTTTTGGGGCAAAAAATTCGATCCGTTTCGTTGCCGAGCAGCTTCGCAAATATATGTTATCGTTAGTGCCATAGAAGAGAATATTTTTAAGTACCGAAAAAAACTCGCATCTAACATAGAAAGAAAATTTAATGCAAAAGCAAATATTCCTGTTAACTATATTGAAGAAACACCTGAAGAATATTCAGATGGAGCAACAGAAAACGAAGTGTTTGAAGTAGTTAATTCTTCGATAAATGTAACAGAATACATAAACAGAATATCTGAAACCAAGTCATTAGAATTACTGAATAACGGAACCGGTATGCATTATAGCACAATAGATATATCTCATATAGCAACTTGTGCAGACGGAGAAAGTATATTCTTTACTAAAAAATACAGAGCATTTGTTTTCGATAATGCTAAAGAAGATGTTATAGAATTGCCGGTAGATAAATTATCTCCAGGTGATACTGTGATTTTCAAATCCAATAATAATGAAACAAAAGATATAGTTACCACACTTTTGGACAAATATATGTACGAGTATACTACTGCAGGCGAAGAACTCAAGAATGCATATCGCAAATCGTTGTATTGGAAAGAGGTATTGCGGACTTATCGTGAAGAACATAATATATCTTTTCGAGAACTTTCTAGGCTTCTTGAAAAGCATGGTTCTAAAAAACATGAAATGACGGTACAAACCTGGTTGGCAGAAGATTCTTATATAGTTGGACCGCAAGATGACAAATCATATGTAGCAATTGCAAGTTTGACACAAGACGTTGAAATGCTATCAGACCCAATTGCTTTTAAAATTGCTTGCGAAAAAATACGAAGTGTTCGTGTCGGCATACTGAAATTAATCGCCAGAACTATTATCAACAAGTATAGTGGAAAACTCATATTGGAAGATGATATGGCAAAAGTTGTTTCGGATAATATTGACGAGATTTCAACGCTGGTACAAATTGAAACTATTATTGGTGTTGAGAAAAAAAAAGCACCAATTAATTTGATTAACAGACCGATTACAATAGATTAAGGAGCTGCAATATGGAAAATGAATATATAACTGTTCGAAAAGAATATGTTGAATACATAAAAAAAGAATTGCTTGGTCCAGGCTCAGAAGTATGTATACCTGATGTTGAGCATGAATTGATTTCCGGTTCGCCGAATATCAGGTATTCTGTCGGTATTTTGTTCCCTCAGAAGCAGATTATGTTGAGAGAGAATGATGATGCAACTGATGAAGAAACAGTAACAGAAAATGAAGAAATAACGGTAGAGGATACAAAACAAAATTCCATTAAAGCGGAACAGTCAAATATAGAAACAGATTTTGATGATGATTCTCTTGATGAGCAAATTGGTCTCGCTATGCAAAATCTGCCATCATCTATGGGATATTCGTTTTTTGCCAAAGGACAAAGTGATAAAATAAAGTTAAATATTTCGTTTGCAACATATAATCCTGCTACTATATCAGAATGTGCATATCCTGTCCCTGTTGAATTACCGGATAGCTATGTTGTACCCTCCGAAGTTGGGTATTGCTTGAAATATGATGCACAGTATAAATGTTTACGTCTCGTTTCTAAGATAACAAAAAAAGATATAAGTCATCTTAGAGAAATTGATACAATGCCCGAAAATGAGAGAGACTGGATTATTAATGGATTATATCGTTTATATGATCAGCTGCATTCGGGATATGTTCGTTGTCCGCATACATCGGAGATTACACTTGATTTTGATAACAAAAATTATTGTGACATAGATATTAATGTTGATGAAATTCCGGTCAAATTAACTGCTCTTCGCAGAATAATTAAAGCTGATGTTTATTCTGTTACCGTTATGATGGTTAATCCACAAGAAAACCATTCGAACGGTACTAATCCAAGAGAATGTTATTTTCAATCCAAACTTCATATATGCAGTGAAGAAAACAAATTCGTTTTTGCTGATATTTCAACTTATTCCGGCTACGAAAATGACGATCCGGAAGAGCGATCTAACAGCTTGCTTTATCGTAAGAAAAAGGTATATGGATATGGACTTGGTACTTCAACTGCTTGGGAAATAGATAATGAAGGTAATGGATGGCTGGAAAATGATTTCTTTCCACAGACAGAAGTTCCGTCAATGGATTTTGGTTTAAATAAAGAAAAAAGTAAAGTTCCAACATACATATTATCAATGAAACAACTTTCTGATTTAGGAGAACATGATAAAAAAGAGATTTTATCAGGATTAAAAACATTTGTTTCAGAATATGGTGAGTGGATTGATGAATTGTCCCAACAAAAATTTGATAATGAAATTTTCAGAGAAACAGCTGCATCTCACATTGAAAAGTGTCGAATGTCATATGACCGTATGTTAGCTGGTATTTCAATTTTAGACTCTGATTCTTTGGCTTGGGATTCATTTAAACTTGCAAATCGTGCTATGTATATGCAACGAATACACCTTCTCATTCAAAACGCCTTATCTGATCAGGATAGATATGATGGAGATGAACAATTAGATATAATCCTTGAAGATTTAGATTATAATGATGCTGAAGATATAATGTTTAAATTGGATCTGAATTTTAAAGATCCTTTATGGAGACCTTTCCAGCTTGCTTTCATGTTAATGAGCATTAAATCAATAACACTTGACAACCCTGAGGATGTTAATCCGGAAAGAGATATTGTTGATTTGATTTGGTTTCCTACCGGCGGTGGTAAAACCGAAGCTTATTTGGGGTTAACTGCATACACAATTTTTCATCGAAGATTAGCACACAAAAGTTCTTCGGAAGGAACTGCCGTGATTATGCGTTATACACTACGTTTGCTTGCTGCACAGCAGTTTACTCGTGCTGCAACACTGATTTGTGCTTGTGAATACATTCGTAATGACTCTAAAAAAGGTAGAAGGTCACAATACCCGTCATATGATTTAGGTGATGAAAGAATAACTATCGGACTATGGATTGGAGGTAATCATACTCCAAATCGAAATCATGGTGGTACAAAAGATAAGCCTGCTGCAAAGGAATGTTTAGATGAATTAAGGTTAGCTACAGTTAAAGATTTGAGGTATAAGAAAGATAAATATAACAAATTCCAAGTGTTGAAATGTCCTTGGTGCGGAACGAAACTCACAAAGGAAATTGTTGATGAACGGGTTATTGGTGATTGGGGTTACCAAATGGATGCACATCAGCGCTTTTATTTAAAGTGCACGAACCAAACTTGCTGTTTCCACGATCAAAAATTACCTATTCAAATTGTAGATGAGGAATTGTATTCTGCGCCACCCACACTTTTGTTCGGAACTGTCGATAAATTTGCCATGATGGCTTGGAAAAAAGAAGTTGGTACTTTCTTTGCGGTAGGAACAAATAATAGAGCTCCTGAACTCATTATCCAGGACGAATTACATTTGATTTCGGGTCCTCTGGGTACTATGGTTGCTATGTTCGAAACTGCTATTGATTATTTGTGCCAAGAAAAGGGTGTGAAACCTAAAATAGTTGCCTCCACGGCAACAATAAGGCGTGCTAAAGAACAATGTGCCGCTTTGTATAATCGTGATGTTGCACAGTTTCCGGCACCAGGTCTTGATGCAGATGATTCATATTTTGCACGTGAAGCTGACATAAATCATGAAAATGGTAAATATGGTCGATTATATGTTGGTTTAATGTCATCAGGTAAAACAAAAGCTATGATGGAAATCAGAACCATTGCTTCCTTGATGCAATGTATTCACAGAATGTCTTTGCAGGATGTGTTGAAGGACAAGTATTGGACATTAACTACTTATTTTGGCAGTTTGCGTGATTTGGGAAAATGCAGAACACTGGCAGAAGATGACATAAAAGATGCTATCACACGTCAGGCACAGCGATTGGGTACAAAACACGATTCAAGAACAAGAGTGTTCTATTCTCCTGATGAATTAACAAGTCGTGCATCAACTACTGAATTAAACGAAACTCTCGATAAACTTGAAAAAACACAATATACCAAAGAAAACATTAAGAAAGCATCTCATTTATTGCTTGCAACAAATATGATTTCCGTAGGTATTGATGTTGCTCGTTTAAATGTGATGTTACTTGTTGGTCAACCAAAACTTACCAGCGAATATATCCAGGCATCAAGCCGTGTAGGACGTTCATTCCCTGGTGTGGCATTCACTATGTATGATGCATCTAAAAGTCGAGATCGATCACATTTTGAACAATTTAAGCAGTACCATGAATCATTTTACCGTTATGTTGAACCCACTGGTGCAACTCCTTTTTCACGTCCTGCCAGAGATCGTTCTTTAAAAGCATTGCTTGTTGCAATGATTCGCAATGCTGAACCAACACTTAGTTTGGATAAAGATGCTGCAAAATTTAATGCAAAGCAATATGCAGACATCATTGAAAAAATTAAAACTTATATAGTTAGTCGAAGTATCAGCATAACAAAACGATTAAACCCTGATATGTTAAATGATGGTGCGGATATTGCTAATGAAATAGATGAATTTTTCAGACAATGGGAAGAACATGCTGCTGCATATGATTCTGACCATTTTAGTTATGGTGAAAAATATATGGTGAAGCATCCTGATACTGAACATGGTAGATTATTAAAGGCGTTTGGCGTAGATGATCGAAATGGGTTTGATGCTATGACATCTATGAGAAATGTAGACACAACCGTAGCAGGAAATATTATAGTTTGGGAGGAATAGCGATGAGTGTTGAAATTCCAAAAGCTAAAAGTCGCTTAAAGAATAAAATAGCATACTCTGTTCGTGCATCTCAATCAGTTTTGCAATATGGTGTTGGAGCAATGGTGGATTTTAGAGATAGAACTTTAATGACCGCAGCGCCTGAATATTGGGGAAATAGTGTTGTTCAAATACACGATGAACGATTAGAGAAAATTTTACATGTGAATTACTTTGGCAAACCAGGAGATAAGGATGATATAAAGTTTGCAGACGGTATTTCCTATGTTAGATTTCCTGAATGGTATTTCTGCCCAAGTTGCAGACGGTTTAAGCCTATTGGAGAATGGGTAAAGGAGTATCGAACAAAATATCCAAAAAAAGCTGAAGAAGATCCTCATATGATTCAGCAAATGAAATGCCCTAAATGTTCGCTGGAATTGGTTGTGGCACGTATTATCACAGCGTGCCAAGAAGGACATATAGATGATTTCCCGTGGATCAAGTGGGTTCATTGCCAAAATTTTTGGGGAGAAAAACAGATTTGCAGTAATCCACAGTTGACGATTACAACATCGGCGAGCGCATCAGAGGGACTTGAAGGCTTAACGCTAAAGTGTCTTACCTGCGGAGCAACAGCAACACTACGCGGTGCGTTTGATCCCGATATATTTCGTGAACTCGATAAAAAAACAGGATATAAATATGATTTTAGTTGTACCGGAAAACATCCATGGAAAAATAAGACCGAAAATTGCAAAAATCCCGAATATCCCAAAGTTTTACAACGAGGCAGCTCTTCGGTATATTTTCCGGTAACTGAAAGTTCACTTGTTATCCCTCCGTATTCAAATATTGTAACAACAAAAATAGAAGAAAGTGAAGAATATAAGAATTATCGAAATTCAATTGGAGATATCTTGCATAATCAATTACCACCGGAGCTTATTGAAACACTTAAAACTTCTCTTGTTGAGACATATGCACAAAAAATTGCACAAGAAACAGCAATCTCTCTTGAAAAAGTTGTAGGTGTGTTAAACAGAAAAAACACTGTACCGGAGGATGATGGATACAGTACTTCGAGTGTAAAATATCGTGCAGAAGAGTATGAAGCAATTACAGGCGAAATTGTTGTAGAAGCAGAGGATTATGGTGATTTTCTCCGTGAAGGTGTCAATATTAAAGAGTATAACATTCCTTGCCTAAAAAGTATTTCTTTAATTCATAAAGTCAGAGAAGTTCAAGCGTTGATAGGGTTTACTCGCCTAAAACCGGTTGATTTAACAGACGAACCTGGTTCGCAAGGTGTAATAGTTCCGGTGAAAGAACCATCCACAAATTGGTATCCTGCGTATGATGTTCGAGGAGAAGGGATTTTTATTGAATTTGACAGTTCGGCTATCGATAAATGGAGAAACGAAAATGCTAAACTTGCAGAGAGAGTTGCAATTTTAAATGAAAACTATAAAAAATCATTTATAGGTCAAAATCGTCCACGTGAATTAACAGGCAAATTTTTGTTATTACATACTATATCTCATCTGCTGATTAAACAGCTCAGTTTCGAGTGCGGATATGGTATTGCTTCTTTAAAAGAACGTATTTACTGTAGTGAGGCAGCAGACGGAAAAGAGATGTCAGGTATTTTAATTTATACCGCTTGTGGCGACTCGGAAGGTACGCTTGGAGGATTGGTTCGACAAGGAAGACCCGACACTTTTCCGAAAATTTTTAATAAAGCTATAGAAAATGCAAGAACTTGTTCAAATGATCCGGTTTGCAGTTTGAGTCAGGGACAAGGACGTGATTCTTTGAATATGGCTGCGTGTTATTCTTGTGCACTTATTCCGGAAACCAGTTGTGAAGAATTTAATACTTTTTTGGATCGTGGTGTTGTTATAGGGACTTTTGATAATCCGAATTTGGGTTTTTTTCGGGAAAACCATGAAAATCCAGGTAAATTTGAGAATTACGAAAAATCTAAAACTGATGCTATGTCTGTTCTCGTCTACAAAGGGGATGGCACTGATTTGATTGACAGTTCATATACGGATATTTGGAACAACTTGTTAGAGTGGTCATCTGATGATGCAGAAATCAAATTATTATCTGATCTTGCATCCAAAGCCAATATGCTTTCCAATAAAGCGAAACCTATTATGAACGGAACGATGTTTAACCCTTTGACCCATGAAGAATATTCTTGTGATTTAATTTGGCAAAAAGCTAAGCTTATTTTCCTGACAGCTGAAAATAAAGATATAACCACTATCATAGAAGAAGGTGGTTGGAGATGTTTGTGTAGTTCTTCTCCGGATTTAACAGCTGATGAAGTTATAAAATTTTTACCGGAGGCTTAATTATGGCAATAATGATTCCTAATCGTCCGCATTCATTCACTCCTGCAAGTTTAGAAGGAGTAATGTTTACAGCTCTTGAAAAATTACCTGATGAGTATTATATTTTTCACTCTTTAAAAATTTCAACTGTTGTGGATAATACTTTTCATGAAAGTGAAACTGACTTTGTTATTTTTAACAAAAACTTGGGGATTGTATGTCTTGAAGCCAAAGCAGGACAAGTTAGTTACAAAAACGGATATTGGTTATACGGAAACGGAGAACCAATACATAATGGTGGTCCATTTAATCAAGCGGCTTCAAATAAATGGAAGTTAATTAAATATTTTGAAAATCACCGATTTTCTTCTATTTTAGAAAAGTGCAAATTTCTTCATGCCGTATGGTTTCCTTCAATAACTCAAGCAGTTGTCCGTGGTATGACTCTTCCAACCGAATCAGATAAAACATTAATTATGACCAAAGAAGCATTAGATGATCCAAAATCATATCTTGAGAAAATATTTGCTACAGAATTACCTGGTAAGAGAGAAACAAAACTCTCTGAAACAGATGCAAATCGTATATTGAGAGAAATTTTATGCCCACAATTTAATGTTTTTCCATCAATAACTTTTGATGCTGATATCAAAAAAATTGTATTTCATCGGATGCTGGAAGAACAATCAGGCATTCTTAACTTTCTGTCCGAACAAAGGACAGCTGTTATTAATGGTGCAGCAGGTACGGGAAAAACGATGATTGCTGTTGAAAAAGCACAGCGTCATGCTTCTGAGGGTGAAAAAGTTCTCTTTCTTTGTTATAATACGCAGTTAAAAAACTATCTTTCTGAGAATTATTCTCATGAAAATATTGATTATTACACAATTTCGGGATGGGCATGCAAACTTGCTAATACCACCTCTCCTAATTATGTTAAAATGAAATCTGTATTGGAGGATATGTATATTTTTCAAACATTTCCTTATATGCACGTGATAATTGATGAAGGACAAGATTTTGGCATGGACGATGTAGAAGAGACAGGGATTATTGAAGTTATTAAGGATATAATAACAGACACTGAACCTGACACAGCTAGTTTTTATGTTTTTTATGACAAACTTCAATTGATACAATCGCGTAAAATACCTAAATTTATCAATGATGCTGACTGTAAGTTGACTTTATATCGCAATTGCAGAAATACAGAAAATATTGCAACAACTTCTTTAGCTCCGATTACGGAACGCAAACCGAAATTGATGCAAGGGTGCGTCAAAGGAGTTCCTGCCAAAGTGCATTTTTGCGATTCGGAAAACAGTATCAAAGAAAAAATTGATATGACAATAGATACTTTAAAAGGTCAGGGTGTAAAAGATATTGTTATTCTTACTTGTAAAACAGAAAATACCAGTGTCTTAAAGGAATATATTAGTAATGGTATATACAAAAACAAATATCATTTTTCAACATGCAGAAAATTTAAAGGACTTGAAGCAGACGCTGTTATTTTGATTGATGTCGATTCAAATGTTTTTGAAGAAGAAAATGCACTAATATATTATGTGGGAACTTCTCGTGCCCGCCTGTGGTTGGATATTTTTACAACGATGGATGCGGAAGATTGTACTGATATTTTACAATCGGTTTTTGAAAAACGTGGATATATAAAAAATCCACAAAAAGAACTTGCCGCAGCAATTAATGCATTGCCAACACGGTAAGAATGATTTGAATTTCGAATAAACTAACAAAAACACATAAGTATAAAATTGATTTATGATATACAAAAATGTGGATTTTAAGGAGTAATGCCTATGCAAATACAAGAATTAAAGCAGTCATATAGTTCGCTGCTTAATGACATAAATCAATATATTGGAGAAAGTCATATTGATGAAATCAAGACATGGCTCATGTCTGCTACATTCAAAATATGGGCAGGAAATAAACTTTGTTCCGAAGATTACATGGGTGCACTTTCTGTATTTGACGAAAAAGAATACACGATTGCTCAGGTTACAACTGCTCTTGATTGTACAGGTGAAGAAGGTCGAAAACTCCTTATTCCTGATTTTTTCAGAGCTATAATCGAAAAAGACCATGATACAAGCAGAACATTCAGTCGAGTAATTGCCGATTCGATGTGCCGATTCTTATCTGAAATGGCACTTGTAAATGGTGATTTTACTATCGAAGAGGCTTGTGAATTAAAAGCAATCAGCGATAATTTGATAAAATATTGCGATGAATGTAATATTCCGAAAGGAATCATGCCTGAAAATCATCCTGAAATGATAACACCGCTTAAAAGTACGGGTTATTATCAAAAAACCGAAGAAGAAAAAACAGAGGAAAAGAAAAACAATAAAGAAATAGAATCAATACTGAATAATCCTACATTTTGGAATGGTGTGCTTGGCGGAACATCAGAAGAAAACGAAGATAATGAATCAGAGGATGAAATAGATGTAAGTAATCTTGATGGAGAAAAACCGGTTATCAATCTCAATATAAATCTTACACCGGATTTATCATCACAAACACAGGAGGAGAACAAAGGCGTGTCAGTACATAAACCTTCAAACGGAGAAAAAAACAATGATACATTAGAAAGCGTACTTGAAGAACTTAATGGTCTTGTTGGTCTTGATAAGGTTAAAGAAGATGTGAATAGTCTTATGAATTTTATTAAGATTTCTAAGCTTCGTGAAAAGCGTGGTATGAAATCTCCTACTATCTCATATCATCTTGTGTTTACCGGAAATCCTGGTACAGGTAAAACTACTGTTGCGCGAATGGTTGCTAAACTATATTATCTTATGGGGATTTTACCTGAAGGACAACTTGTTGAAACTGACAGAAGTGGTCTTGTTGCCGGATATCTTGGTCAGACAGCTATAAAGACACAGAAAGTAATACAGGAAGCACTTGGGGGCGTTCTGTTTATAGATGAAGCGTATGCTTTGGCAAACGATAAAGAAGACAGCTATGGTAAGGAAGCCATTGAAACGATATTAAAAGCCATGGAAGACCATCGTGATGAACTTGTTGTTATAGTTGCGGGATATGACGATTTAATGCATAACTTTATTGATTCAAATCCTGGACTTCGTTCAAGATTCAATAAGTATTTTAACTTCCCTGATTATAATGGTGAAGAACTGTTAAAGATTCTTAAAAGATTTTGTGACAGCAATGGTTATAAGTTGTCTGAGGAAACAATTCCTATGCTCACTCAAAAACTAAACGAAATGTTTGAAACAAGAGAAGAGCATTTCGGAAATGCCCGTGCCATCAGAAATGTTTTTGAACATGCAATTAATAATCAAGCAAACCGTCTGGTACTTGATAATGATATAACGGATGATGAACTTATGGAGCTGACGGTAGAAGACATCACATCTGCATTGGAGGAAATCTAAATGGGAAAAACTACATTTGTTACCTGGCTTAATAAAGAAGTTGCCTCCAGCAGTTGTGCACTGTTGAAACTATATGAGGAACTTGATAAATTAAAATATATTGAAGGCCCGCGACTTGAAAAAGAATATATGGACAAAATCGGCACATTTGAAGAAACGGTAATTAAGGAAGAAATCGAATGCGAGCTTTTAAAAGAAAAAATAAAAATGATTCAAACTGCTATTAATCGCCGCGAAGCAATTGATGAAGCAGCAATTGATGAGCAAATAGATCTTCTTCGTAAAGAAATGATGAAAGAGGCTATTGGTGATGAACCTCCAAAGGAATTTGCAGATTTAACCGAAGAACAAGCAACAGAATTGCAGGAAATATATAGTGCAATTGTGAAAAACTATCATCCTGAAACTCACCCCGACCTTACTGATGCCCATAAAGAATTGTTTAAAAAAGCGCAGGAAGCGTATCGCAGAAAAGATGTGGCAGCTTTGAAGCTCATCTATGATATGCTTGTCAGCGCAGATGGCGAAGGAATGGCATTTGAAATGTCTATGGAGTTGGATGTTAGCGAAGGAGAATCCGCCGATGAACGTTTTACAATTGATTATACATTAGTGTCTGATTTATATAAAAACTTTATCCCAACATCTGAGGAAGCTGCAATACAAGAAGAATGGACAAGATATAAACAAAAGATTGATAAGGTTATGGCTGACATGGATGCACTTAAAACTGTATTTCCGTATACTGCCGCAGAAACATTATCTGATCCAAATAAACTTGCTGAATATAAATCAGAACTTGAACACAGATTGTTTGAGTCTTCAAAAGAGCGTGTAAGACTTACAAATGAAATCGAAAGAATGAAAGAAGGTGCAGTGCAGCATGGATAAGCTAATGCAAGAAGCACCAGCTTCACTTCGTGGGAGAATGTTCAGACAAGATACTGCAAAACCGAAAGAAAAGCAAATTCTTGTTTTGAAAACAGGTATTGCAGGGGTACAGTTTCATATAGAGAATGACGAGGAACAAAAGGCTCTTGATTCGCTTACACCAGGAACAGAACTTTTATTATATCGAGAACCTGAAAATGAATATGATGAATGGGCAATTGCCGTCTATCTTACCGAAGATGATAAAATAGGTTTTATTTCAAGATTTAAAAACGAAACCATCGCAAGACTTATGGATGCAGGTAAAAAGTTTATCGCTATAACTGATGATCCAGCGGAAGTCGAAGATATAGACGAACATGGACGTAGGAAAGGTGCTCCAACAGAAAATATGGCAATACCTGTGTCAGTATATCTTGTGGAAGACTAAAAAAACAACGCATACAGCAAAGGAAAAATTATGATTAAATTTATTTGTTATCCTAAATGTACAACTTGTCAAAAGGCGAAGAAATGGCTTGATGACAACAAGATAGAGTATAAACTTCGTGATATAAAAGAAGATAATCCGAGTCTTGAAGAATTAACATCGTGGCATAAAGTGAGTGGACTTCCTTTAAAGAAATTCTTTAATACATCGGGACTTTTGTATAAGTCGATGGAACTAAAGGATAAGCTTCCTACGATGTCCGAAGAAGAACAGTTAAAGTTACTTGAAACTGACGGAATGCTTGTGAAACGACCTCTTGTGATTGGTGATGATTTTGTTTTAGTAGGATTTAAGGAAAGTGAATGGAGCGAAAAATTATAATTTAGGGGTGATTTTATGCCATTGCAAATTATAAGACAAGATATAACCAAAATGAAGGTCGATGCCATTGTTAACACCACCAACGAAAATATGATTGGTCATAGTGGTGTTGATTTTGCCGTACATCAGGCGGCCGGACCGGAACTTGATAAAGAATGTGCTAAAATAGCACCGCTCGGACTTGGAACGGCAAAAATAACAAGTGGATATAATCTTGATGCGAAATATATCATACATACGTCAGGGCCTATTTGGCGTGGTGGACTTGTTGGTGAAAGCATAATTCTAAAATCTTGTTATTTGGAATCTTTGAAGCTTGCCGTTGAACACGGATGCGATTCTGTTGCCTTTCCTCTTATTTCTTCGGGTGTATATGGTTACCCCAAAGACCAGGTTCTTAAATTTGCAATTCAGGTTATAACTGAATTTCTGTTTGAGCATGAATTGATGGTTTATCTGTGCGTTTTTGATAGAACATCTTATGAATTCAGTCAAAAACTTTTTGCGGAAATAAATGAATTTATTGATGATGAATATGTTGATAGCGACTGTGATGGAAGTATCGACGAAATTCAGACGATAAAAAATTTCTGTGTAATTGAAGACTGCATGGAAGCACCAAAGATGTCTGCTCCAATGCCATCAGCCTATGGAAGTGCAAAAAACAAGTCTCTTCACGAGTATATGAAATCAATGGACAAGTCTTTTGCTTATAAACTTTTTGATTTAATTGATGCACGTGGCATGACAGATGTTGAGTGCTATAAAAAAGCCAATGTTGACAAAAAGACCTTTTCAAAGATTAAGTGTAATCCTGATACATACAGACCATCAAAGCAAACTGCAGTTGCTTTTGCAATAGCATTGAAATTAAATCTTGATGAAACACAAGAGCTTCTTGCTTCTGCTGGATTAACATTATCAAGAAGCTTTACATTTGATAAAATCATTCGTTATTTTATTCAAAAAGAGATTTATGACATTTTTGAAATAAACGAAGCATTGTTTGAATTTGACCAAGTGCTGTTAGGTTGTTAATTTAAAAGTCTCTCGTCAAGCGACCAATTTAATATCAAAAGAATGTATAATGTGATTGTAAGGTTAAGAAACCAAGCAATCACATTATTTTTTGGAGGTATTTAAGATGAGTGAAAAGATTAAAAACGGAATTACAGAGTTGGTATTTATATTGGACAGAAGTGGTTCAATGTCAGGACTTGAGAGTGACACAATCGGCGGTTTTAATGCAATGATTGAAAAACAGAGAAAGCAAGATGGTGAGTGCTATGTATCTACGGTGTTATTTGATGATGTATCAGAAGTATTGCATGACAGGGTTAAACTGTCAGAAATTAAACCTATGACAGATAATGAATACACAGTTCGTGGATGTACAGCATTGATTGATGCTATTGGTGGAGCTATTCATCATATTGGGAATATCCATAAGTATGCTCGCAATGAAGATGTTCCGGAACACACAGTATTTGTTATTACGACAGATGGAATGGAAAATGCAAGTCATAAGTACAGTAGTGATAAAGTAAAGGCAATGATTGAACGTCAAAAAGAGAAATATGGTTGGGAGTTCCTGTTCATTGGTGCAAATATTGATGCAGTAGAAACTGCCGCACAGTATGGAATAGATAAAGACAGAGCTGTGAATTATGTTCCTGATCCGACGGGCACACACATATTATATGAATCTGTATCTGCGGTTGTTGGTAATGTTCGTGCTAATAAGTGTGTGAATAATGATTGGGGCGAAGAACTCAACAAAGATTATATACGCAGAGTTAAGAATAGCAGATAATTGAGGATACACGAGCCATTTATTTGCCTTTTGTGACCATCATCAATCTTCGGAAGGTAATTTGACCTTGAAAAGAATTAAATGCAATACAGCTCGTTTCAGGTGCGTTTGTGACCGTTTTATGAGGGCGAGATGCTTTGTAATACTGAAATTACGCTTATTGAACATATAAATCAAAAAGGATCATGGATTAAGTCGCTCCATGATCCTTTGAATTTGAGAGTGCTATTTTTCTATTAAATCATACCCATTCATGATGAACTTTGTAATTTCGTTTGATTTCACGCGTATGCCTACAGATTTAATTACACGCTTAATCAAATCTTCCGAAAGAGTAGGAATATACTTTTTCAGATTTTTATCATGTTGCATCAATTCATTAAAAAGTTTGATGAGTAAGTCGTTCTTGCGTGTTATATTCTTCGGATAACCTCTTGATATAAGTGCCATATTGTTATCGAAGTTTGGTGCTAAGCCTAAAATTTCTCCGGTATCTGCATTTCTTAAAACACCAAAGTTAAATGTATGTCTATCAGGGTTAGCGCAGATTGTATCTAAGAACAACATCTTGACATAATCACCCACTGCGTCCTGACAAATAGATTTAAGCATTTCAACTGATTTGATGTGGTCTACATCATCACCCAAGATGTTGAAGGCAGGTTCAAAATTCACAGTAGCATTATCGGTGAAATCTTTTGTTTTAATAAAACCGTTGCCACGTTCATATTCTGCCGTTTTAAAACCAAGTTCAACACCGAGTTTATATATAAACAGCTCAGAAAACAGTTCATCATGGTTTGCCTTTTTGTACATCCACCATTGACCTTTTTTCAGTTTCCAACATTTTTCAAAACTACCGATGTTAGTGAGCTCGGGAGTTTTTGAAATTTTACTATTGGCAACTCTGTTAAAGCTATCATAGTTTCCTGTAAGGGCGAGATTTGAGCAGTAGTCATTATCGAATCTGACATCTGCATAAGTTAAATCTGAATTTATAGGTTTTATCCAATAATTATCCGTAATCGTTGCGGCACTAACAGATAACACGGTTGAAATGTCATCTTTTGCTGTCATGTGAAGAGCCTTTTTGAGTAGCCGTGAGTTTGGTCTTTTACTATCAATTGCTCTGCTTTTTATCCACTTAAAAACATCATGCGAATATCGTAAATACAATGGCAATAAATTTTCGTTTAAAATTTCAAGATTGTTGTCCTGCCACTTTGCAACTGCAACATCTTTTGACATTATATAAAAATTCATAGTTTTCACCGCCTTGTCTATGGGTTTTGATTTATTATATCGCATCATTTACGATAATTCAACGATTCCGTTGCAAAAAGTATAATTATAATATTTTTGCAAATAATGTTTATTAAGATTGACAAAACCAAAATTTTAGTATATAATAATAAACATTAGGAGGTGTTTTAATGGCTAAAAAGACCGTTGATATATTACCTGCTACTCAGGATATACTAAGTACTATGGGCGAGCAGATTAAACTTGCAAGACTTCGAAGAAATCTTTCTGTGGAACTTGTAGCTGAAAGAGCGGATATAAGTCGTGCTACTTTATGGAAAGTGGAAAAAGGCGACAAGACTGTTGCTATCGGAATATATGCCGCAGTGCTTCATGCCTTGAATGGTATGGATAAAGATTTATTACTTGTCGCAAAGGATGACACATTAGGAAGAACCATTCAGGATTTGAATTTGACAGTACGCAAGCGTGCACCTCGAAAGGAGGAATAATATGGCACTCAATCAAAAAACAATTTATGTTTATGAAAGCTTTAACTCGGACGAATCAAATTTGATGGGCAGACTGTATGTTGGTGAAGGAAAGGGTTCTGATAATTTTTCTTTTGAATTTGATGAAGATTGGCTTTCGTTACACAATAAAGGAATAACCATTGACCCTGAGTTGCAGTTATATTCCGGCAGACAATACCCTGTGAATAAAAGTATTTTTGGAATATTTGCAGATTCATCTCCTGACCGTTGGGGACGTGTTTTGATGCAACGCCGTGAGAGAATTTATGCAGATAAAGAAGGTCGCAAACCAAGAAAATTAACTGATGGAGATTATCTGCTGGGTGTATATGATGAGACACGAATGGGTGCAATCCGCTTTAAGGAAGACGAAAACGGACCGTTTTTGTCTGACGATAAAGAAACTGCTGCTCCCCCTTGGGCAACACTCAGAACACTTGAAGAAGCATCAAGGAATTTTGAAAACGAAGAAAATCTGCTTAATGAAAAATGGTTAAATCAATTGTTAAAGCCAGGTTCTTCATTAGGTGGTGCAAGACCGAAAGCAACAATACAGGACACCAATGGAGAACTTTGGATTGCAAAGTTCCCATCAAAGAATGATGAGTTCAATACAGGTGCGTGGGAAAAGGTTGCTCACGATTTGGCAAAGTTATGTTCTCTCAATGTTCCCGAATCCAAACTTGAAACCTTTTCTAAATTGGGAAGCACATTTATAGTAAAACGATTTGACCGTGATGGAGATAAGCGAATACATTTTGCATCTGCAATGACGATGCTTGGTAAAACAGACGGTGCTTCATCGTCAGACGGTTCAAGCTATCTTGATATTGCCGGATTTATCAAAGGAAGTAGCTCAGCACCTAAAAAAGATTTGAAAGAATTATGGATGCGTATCGTGTTCAGTATGGCTATTTCAAACACAGATGACCACCTGAGAAATCACGGTTTTATTTTAACAAAGAATGGTTGGGAACTTTCTCCATTGTATGATGTTAATCCGACACCATACGGTGATGAATTGGCATTGAATGTAAATACCGAGGATAATTCTATTTCAATTGACCTTGCAATAGAATCAGCCCATCATTTTAGTCTGTCTGTTGAAGAGGCAACAGAACTTGCAAACGACATTACAACGACAGTCAGAGACAATTGGGAAAAACTTGCAACAAAGTACGGTCTCAGTCGTAGTGCTATTGAATATATGCGACCTGCGTTTAGTGTCTGTTATTGATTTTTAGGAGGTAATTATTATGCGTAAAAATTTTGGAGCGAAAGCTATTTTATATCCAATGCCGGTACTGATTATCGGCACATATGACGAGGACGGAAAACCTAATGCTATGAATGCCGCTTGGGGTGGCATAAGTGAGGAAACACAGATTTCAATTTGTGTTGATGACGGACACAAGACGGCAAAAAATGTTGTTAAAACAGGTGCTTTTACTGTAAGCATAGCAGATGCAGAAAATGTTGTTGCCTGCGATTATGTTGGCATTGTTTCAGGTAATAAAGAACCTGATAAAATAGAAAAAGCGGGTTGGCACGCAATTAAGAGTAAATTTGTAGATGCTCCCATTTTTGAAGAACTGCCTATGACACTTGAATGTAAGTTAATCAGCTATGATGAAGAAAGTTGCAGACTTGTGGGTGAAATCGTAAACGTCTGTGCTGACGAAAGAATACTTGATGATAATGGCAAAATTGATTTGAATAAATTTAGTCCTATCACTTATGATCCGGTTCATCATGCGTATCGTAAGATTGGTGATGTGGTTGGCAAGGCATTTAGTGATGGGATGAAGTTGAAATAATTTGCAAAAATTACAAGACTTAAAGTAGGGCGTATACAAAAGAAAGGATAAATTATGGCAATAATTAATTTGTATAAAATAGAATCAAATAAAACAGAGTTATTTCTGCAAGAGATAGAAAACGGAGACCTTGAATTGAAAAATAGCATAACCATAGAAAAAGAAAAAAATAAGGGTGAAGTATATTTATTTGATGCGATACTATATGTTGAAGAACCACACGAAACTGAAGATGGTATTTCGTGGAATTGGCTTTTGCAGGAATTCGATGAAAAGACATATACCGTACATAAAGCACCCAAAGCTGTTTTATTAATTGAAAAATATGTTAAAAATGATGTAACTGACACATACGCAATTTCTTTCGGCAATTCTTTTTTTAAAATCGATAAGTATTGCGACAGAGATTTTGGCTTGAGGTTCGCTTCTAGAATAGATTATGAGGAAATAAAGACAACAACTTTAATTGCGCCAAATCTCAAGCGAAACAAGACTATCAATACATATGTGAATTATAAAGAGTTGGATTTTGACAGTGGCGAATCATTCTCAAAATTAAAAGTCAATGCTAAATTAGATGAAAATTTTGATTTGTTTAAACACGGATTAGATATCGGGAATTCGATACGTTTTAATACTGAAAACGAAACAGTTTCTGGAATAATAGACATCATTATGTATGTTGAAAAAGTTTTGGAAATACCTGACGAAAAAGCAAAAAATAAGATTCCGTTGTTTAAAATAATTAAAGATGACGAGACATTAAATGTCTTAAATTCTAAACTTGAACAAGAATTATTTGAAACAGTATTTGGAGATGGGGACACACATATATTTAGTTTTCCAGAGTTAGAAATCGTAGGAGCAACGGAAATTCTTAACAGGACTGATTCGGAGTTTGCTTTGACGTTCCCCAAAAAAGAAAAGAAAAAAATAAACAGCTTATCAGTTGAACTAATTAGAGAATTTTGTCGAGAAAACGACATTAAAACGATGGAAGATATTAATAAAATAAAAATAAAAAGATATAAAGATGGAGAGGCAGTTGTTACAGTTCCGCTAAAAAATATTATAGAATATACGGATGATGAATATAAGTGTATTTTTTCAAATAATCGATGGTATTATTTTAATCATGACTACGAAAATTACCTTAATTCTTCCGTGAAAAAAATAGATGCTATATATAATCCAAAATATGATTTTTCGGATGAAATTCATAATAAATTTAAGGATGAAAAATTTGAAGAATTAAAATATACTCAGGAATATGCAGATATGTCTGAAAAAGAAATTCGTGATAAAATTGCAAATACTTATTATGCTGAATATTCATATAACTTACTTAGAGAAAAAGAAGATAATTTCACTTGTTACGATAGAGAAAATACTTCAACTGGTTTTGAAAAGATGGATTTATACCAAAATGATAAAAAAATAATGTTTGCCGTAAAAAAAGGAAAGGCATCTTCAACACTGTGCTATGCAATTGATCAATCTTTGGTTTCTTTAAAGAAACTTAAATACGGAGAAACAAAAGATTTTCCAGAAATCGAACAGGTAGGATTATGGTTTATTTTGGAAAATAAAACTCATTTAAATCAATTTGATGATGTTCACGTTGATTTATCGTCATTGAAAATGCTAATGCTTAAAAATCGAATAGATCAGTGGAGCAAAGAAGTAAGATTAGCTGGATATAAACCTGTTATCTATATAAACTATAAATGCTGAAAGTATTTTAAAGCACAGACCAAAACAGTCTGTGCTTTAAAAATGCCCATTTTATGCGGCTTCCAAAGACTTGGGTTTGTTACACATTATATGTATCGACGGTGCAGATGCTCTGAGTCTTACACCATAGCCACCCTGCTGTTTTACAAGCTCAGGTTCTTCCAGTGTCATATCCTCTGCCGATGGCGTTACAATACCGTAGCCGTTTTCCTTGACATCAGCAAGTGCTTTTTCAAGCTTCTCATATTCCTTTTTGATACCGGAAAGCTCCCGAAGGCGAACGATAAGTGCTTCCTCACCGTCAATAATAAAGCCTGTTTCCTCGCCTAGGATTCTGTAGAAAAGCTCATCCGGCATATCGGCACAAAGGTGTACTCTGCCGCAGGCAAGGTCTATGGCATCGCTGTAAAGGGAGACACCGAATTCGTCGTCGGTTATCTGGGAAAATACGTCTCTTGCTTCACCGACTTTGGCGATTTCAGCTGCGGCTTTGTTTATCTTTGTGTAGAGAGTTTTACGTAGTTTGTGCTCTGAGGGAAGTGTGTCTATCCATGTGGGAATTCTTATTCCTATCTCACGGATTGGGAATTCAAGAAGTACAAGCTCAAGTATTTTCTTTATGTCTTCTTCGCAGATGTCGGTACAGTTCACAAGAGCTACCGGAGCACCGTATTCCTCTTCCATGGAAACTGCAAGCTCTATTGCCGCATCCGAATCGGGCACTGCACTGTTGAGGATTATTGCAAAGGGCTTATTTATGGCTTTTAGTTCATCAACCACTCGTTTTTCTGCGGCAACGTAGTTTTCCCTTGGAAGTTCTCCTATACTTCCGTCTGTGGTCACCAGAATACCTATTGTTGAATGATCGTTTATTACTTTTGCAGTACCTATTTCCGCGGCTTTGTCAAAGGGCATTTCCTCGTCTGACCAGGGTGTCATAACCATTCGCGGCTTTTCGCCTTCGGTGTGTCCCATTGCACCCGGGATTATGTAGCCGACGCAATCTATCATTTTTACGCGCATTGCCGCATTACCGTCAAGTACTATTTCCACCGCTTCATCCGGAACAAATTTGGGTTCTGTGGTCATAACGGTCTTACCTTGGGCACTTTGGGGCATTTCATCTCTTGCACGTTCCCTCTCGTCCTTGTTTGACATATTGGGAAGCACCAGCGTTTCCATGAATTTTTTAATGAAAGTGGATTTTCCCGTTCTTACCGGACCCACGACTCCAATGTAAATATCTCCGCCGGTTCTTACCTGGATGTCACTGTAGATGGTTGAATTTGTCATAATCTTCCTCCGTTCTCCCTCCAGGGGAGCTTTTTTGTTATAATACTATTCGTGAGAACGGAAAAATATGTAAACCTTAGCAATCACGCTCAAATAAAAATACATTTTGCTGCCAATTTATATAACAAAAAAAGATTTCCGCAAGCAAAGGGTCGACTCAAATCAAACCTCTTACGGAAATCCTGCTCAATTACGAATTATTATTATTCTGCCTCGGAAAATTCATCCTTGCCTACGCCGCAAAGGGGACATTCAAAATCCTCCGGGAGATCTTCAAATTTTGTGCCGGGCTCTATTCCGTTATCCGGATCACCGAGTTCTTCATCGTATTCCCAGCCGCATACTTCACATACATACTTTTTCATCTTTATTTCCTCCTATATTGTTGAATTTTGTAACAGTATATTCTTGACTTCATCCGTTATTCATTAAAGAACAAGGGATGGTGCGGTGTATACTCTTGCCGCAAGCTCCTGATTGAGCATATAGAGGCTCTTAGGGTCGCCTCCGAAAAGTTCCATCTTTGTGATGAGATCCTTTGCGTTTGTTTCTTCTTCACCCTGCTCCTTTACGAACCAGTCGAGAAACTGCATTGTACGGAAATCTCTTACGTCATAGGCTGCCGCATAGATGCCGTTGATAAGAGATGTTACATATTCTTCGTGTTCAAGACCCGCTTTGAGCACATCCATATGTTCATTGAACACCTTATCGGGCTTTGCGATAGCTTCGAGAGTTACCGGCATATCCTCATTCTGAAGATATGTATAAAAGAGCATTGCGTGGTCTCTTTCCTCCTGTGCCTGTACCTTGTACCAGTTTGCGAAACCGTCAAGTCCCTTTGCCTTGAAGTAGTTGGAAAAATCAAGGTAGAGATATGCTGAGTAAAATTCCTTGTTGATCTGCTGATTGAGAAGCGCGTGTACTTTTTGATTCATCATAATATATGTCTCCTTTACATATTTATTTTTTGATTTATTATAATATTGTCAGATAATAAAATCAACACATTTTGTTAATTCAGTCAAGTATTTTTCCATCGGTGGAGATTGTGACCACCTGCCATGGGATAAATTTGCCGCTTGACATAAGAGCTCTTTTTACTGCATTCTCTATTCCACCGCAGCAGGGGACTTCCATTCTTAAGACTTTGACGCTCTTTATGTCGTTGTTTTTGATTATTTCGGTGAGCTTTTCGGCGTAGTCGCCCTCATCGAGCTTTGGGCAACCGATAAGAGTTATGTGGTTTCTGATGAACTCTTCATGGAAGCTACCGTAGGCGTATGCTGTACAATCTGCGGCGATAAGGAGGTTTGCTCCGTCGAAATAAGGTGCGTTGACAGGTACGAGTTTAATCTGACAAGGCCATTGGGAAAGTCTGCTCTGAGCTACCGATGTGGGCTTTACGTATGTGGGAAAATCTCTCTTGATTGTTTTTGAATTTGTTCCGGGACAACCGCAAGGGAGTTTTTGTGTTACATTTTTCTTTGTTTCCCTGGCTTTGTTGACTGCTGCTTCATTATATTCCGGTGCTTCTCTTTCTTCAAAGGTTATAGCTCCCACAGGACAAGCAGGCAAACAGTCTCCGAGACCGTCACAGTAATCCTCGCGGGTAAGTTCTGCTTTGCCGTCAATCATTTCAATTGCCCCCTCATGACAGGCTTTTGCACAAAGCCCGCAGCCGTTACATTTTCCTTTGTCTATTTTAATTATTTTTCTTATCATGTCGTTTTATCTCCTTTTAGCTATTGTGCTCAACTATTCATTAAACATATGCTTTCTCAACCTCTGATATTTGATTTTATGGAAGCCGTTGCATTTCCTGTCGGCAACGGAACAACACCTAGATTGTTCCTTACAGGGTATATGCTCGATTTACAGATACACAATCTAAAATCAAAGTAGCTTCATTTCAAATTCCGCATTTTCAAAAGCATTTTCCTGTTTTGCAGTCCTGCGCATTGCCGAATTTGAAGCAAAGTTCATTGGGGCACTCACCGGTTTCAAAGAAGCCGATTATGTTGTCAACCGTTGTTTCGGCGATATTTTCGAGAGCTTCGGTTGTGAGGAACGCCTGATGGGAGCTGACTATGACGTTGGGCATTGAGATAAGCCTTGCGAGGATGTCATCCTGAATTATGTGTCCGGAGAAGTCTTCAAAGAAGAAGTCTGCTTCCTCCTCATATACGTCAAGGCAGGCGGCACCGACTTTTTTGGATTTGATTCCTGCAAGGAGTGCTTCCGCATCTACCAATGCTCCTCTTGATGTGTTGAGAATTACTACTCCTTTTTTGCACTTTTCAAGGTTTTCTGAGTTTATAAGGTGATATGTTTCCTCGGTCAGGGGGCAATGGAGTGAAATTATGTCGCTGTTTTCAAAAAGTTCCGGAAAGTTTACGTATTTTATGCTTTCCCCATCCTCTATTGATTTGTCAGGGTATTTGTCGTATGCAAGAACTTTCATGCCGAAGCCCCGGCAGATGTTTATGAACACCTTGCCGATTTTACCGGTACCGATAACACCCACTGTTTTTCCGTGCAGGTCGAATCCTGTCATACCGGAAAGTGAGAAGTTGAAATCTCTTGTTCTTATGTAGGCTTTGTGGATTCTGCGGACAGATGTAAGCAGAAGTGCCATTGTGTGTTCTGCTACGGCATATGGGGAATATGCGGGGACTCTGAGGATGTGGATTTTGCCGTATGCGTATTTTACATCTACGTTATTGAAGCCTGCGCATCTGAGGGCTACGACTTTTACGCCCATCTCGCAAAGTGTGTCAATAACTTTATCATTCACCGCATCGTTTACAAAGACACAAACTCCGTCACAGCCTTCCGCAAGACTTACCGTATCTTCGTTTAGCTTTGTTTCAAAGTATTTGAACTCTATTCCCTTTTCAGTGCCGTACTTTTCAAATGCAGGTTTGTCGTAGGGTTTTGTGTCGAAAAATGCGAATTTCATATGCAGACCACCTCTGTGAGTTTTCAAAATCTTTTGTTTCTTTGGAAAACCATCTTGATTTTCTGAAGCTATTATAGTATAATAGATGCAAAAAGTATGTTGAAATTTCAACAAAAATCAAAGAAGTTGAGGAAATATGAAAAAATATTTTGATGTTCTTCGAAAATGTTCTCTTTTCAATGATATTGAGGACGAGAATCTTATTTCACTTTTGGGGTGTCTTAGACCAAAGGTTGAGGCTTATGATAAAAAATATACCATTTTTGCGGAGGGGAATCCGGTAAAATATATCGGTATTGTGCTGTCCGGTTCTGTACAGATGGTAAAGGTAGACTATTACGGCAACAGAAGTATAGTTGCTCAAGTGGAAAAATCCGAGCTGTTCGGCGAATCCTTTGCCTGTGCAAATGTGGATAAAATCCCTGTATCCGTCATTGTCAATGAGCCGGGGGAAATTATGCTTATTGACTGTTCAAGAATTTTGAATCCCTGCTCCAATGCCTGCGGCTTTCACAGACAGATTATATTTAATCTAATTGAAAACCTTGCAACAAAAAATATTATGTTCTACAAAAAAATCGAGGTGACCTCCAAAAGAAGTACCCGTGAAAAGCTGATGACCTATCTTATGCAGCAAGCAAAGGCGGCAAATTCCGACAGCTTTACCATTCCCTTTGACAGGCAGGAGCTTGCGGATTTTCTCGAGGTGGAAAGAAGCGGACTTTCGACGGAGATAAACAAGCTGCGTAAGGATGGAATCATCGACTTCAACAAAAGCTCCTTTGTGTTATTATAGAAGATTTTTACAAAGATAAACTTTTTTGTATCAATAGAAACTTTTTGTAAAAAAATATTATAACAAGTTGTTTTCCTTGACAATTGGCAAAAAAAATAGTATAATAATCCTGTTGTTAAAAATTTCCAAAATATGCTTTGGCAAAGAGGTAAAAATGAAAAAAATCGATTCTGCCGTGCTTCGGGAAACCCGCTACATTGCACTGTTTGTATTGACGCTCAGTGCTATTATGCAGTGTGTTTTTCTTGCTATAGGCAAATGGGATAAAACCATACTTTTCGGAAATCTTTTTATCGGATGTGCGGTGGTTCTCAACTTTTTCCTTATGGGGCTGTTTGTTCAGAAAGCAGTTACCCAGGAGCCGAAGGATGCTAAGAAAACAGTGAAAACCTCAATGATGCTTCGAAACGTGATGATGTTTGCGTTTCTTGCTCTTGCGGTGCTTCTGCCGTCGGTGTTCAATATTTGGGCGTCGCTTATTCCTGTTACGTTCCCTAGAATCGCCATCCTCTTGTCTCCTTTATTCAGAAAAAAATCAAACGACTCTCCCGAAGGAGGTGAAAATAAATGAAACAAAAAAGCCGCAAATTTGTTGCGGTGGACATTCTGTACATCTGTATGATTGTTCTTCCCTTTGTTGCGGGAATGGTTCTTAAAATTCTTACAAGACCTGCAAGCGAGGGAATTGCAATTTCCGGTGCACAGATTTATCTGGATATTCCGTTCCCGATTCAGAATCTTGTTATCACCGAGGCACAGATAAACTCATGGCTTGTAATGATTGCAATTGCAGGTATATGTCTTTATCTTACCCACGGTATTACTGCTAAGGGCGGCTTGAAACGTCAGGTGTTTTCAGAATGGATTGTCGAGGCTTGTGAAAAAATGGTTTGCGGTAACATGGGTGAATACTTTAAAGGCTTTGCACCCTTTATTGCAGCGATACTCGGACTTTCCGCACTCTCAAGTCTTTCATCTCTGCTGGGGCTTTTCCCGCCGACATCGGATGTAAACATTACCGGCGGATGGGCTGTACTTGTGTTTGTTCTTATAACCTACTATAAGTTAAAATGCGGACCGCTTATGTATGCAAAGAGCTTCTGCAATCCTCCCCCCATGGCTCCGATGAACATTATAAGCGAAATTGCAACTCCCGTTTCAATGGCTCTTCGTCATTACGGAAATGTTCTTTCAGGTACTGTAATTTCCGTTCTTGTGGCAGCGGGGCTTCAGGGACTTACAAGTATGCTTCTCGGTCGGCTTCCCGGATTTCTTGGAAATTTCCCATTCCTGCAGATAGGTCTTCCGGCGATACTTTCCCTTTATTTCGATCTTTTCTCCGGTGTTCTTCAGGCATACATCTTCGCAATGCTCACAATGGTATACGTTTCGGGAGCATTTGACATGGATGAGTATGAGAGAAGAAAGAGAAAGAAACAGAAACAAGCTAAAACAGCTTGAAAATAATTGATGATTGACAATCAACGATAATTTTGCATTTTGCACTTTGCATTTTGCATTTAAAAATTTATTTTTTGCTTTGGAGGTAAACAAAAATGTTAGCACTCGCAATTGGTATTATTCTCGGATGCTGCGCTCTCGGTGCAGGTATGGCAATGATCGCAGGTATAGGTCCCGGTATCGGTGAAGGTAACGCTGTAGCAAAGGCTTGTGAAGCTATCGGTCGTCAGCCCGAAAGCAAGGGCTCTGTTACAACCACAATGCTCATGGGTTGTGCTGTTGCGGAAACAACCGGTCTCTACGCTCTTGTTATCGCAATTCTCCTTATCTTTGTTGCTCCCGGCTCTCTTGTTGGTATTCTTATGGATACCATCGCTCCTTACATTGCTGAAGGTACAAATATCGCCGCAATGATTGGCTGATAAGAGTTCGGAATAAGTTTTAGGCTTATTTACATTCGAAAGGATAAAACAGAATGACTTTGGAAGTAATTTCCGTTAATTTCTGGCAGATAGTTATTTCTCTTCTCAACCTTACGATAATGTTCCTTCTTCTGAAAAAGCTGCTCTTTAAGCCTGTGCAGAAAATGATGGCACAAAGGCAATCCTCGGTGGATGCACAGTACGAAAATGCGGCAAACGCCGAAAGAGAAGCAAACGAGAACAAGGCTAAGTGGGAAGAAAAGCTGTCCTGTGCCAAGGATGAAGCGGATACCATTATAAAGTCTGCGTCGGAAAACGCAGCAAGACGCGGTGACGAGATTGTTGCCGAAGCGAAGGAAAAAGCAGACGGTATTATTCGCCGTGCACAAAGTGAAGCTGAGCTTGAAAGAAAGAAAGCTGCCGAGGGTATTAAGCGAGAAATCGCAGATGTTTCGGCTCGTCTTTCTGAAAAGCTGCTTGAGCGTGAGATAAAGATGGACGATCACAGAAAGCTTATTGATTCCTTCATTAACGAAATAGGTGACGGCGATGACGGAAATAAGTAATGAATATGCAACAGCCCTTTTCTCGCTTGCACTTGAAGCAAAGGCTGAAAAGGAATACTGCCAATGTCTTGGCGTTGTATCAAAAAATTTTGCGGCAGAGCCTGATTATCTTGAATTTCTCTCCTGTCCAAGTATTTCGATAGATGAGAGAGTTGATGCTATTAATACAGCTTTCGGGAGTATGCCCGAGCATATAGTGTCTTTTCTTAAGATTCTTTGCGAAAAAGGCAGAATTACAGGCTTTGAGGAATGCTTTGAAATATACAGGAAGCTTCTATCGGAGCACGAAAAACGTTCTATTGCGAACATCATAAGTGCAGTCGAGTTGACGGATAAGGAAAAGTCCGAGCTTGCCGAAAAGCTCGGTAAGAAGATGGGCATTACCGTTACTCTCAATTGCCGTGTGGATCCTTCCATCATCGGTGGACTTATTATAGAAACAGACGGAAAGGTCATTGACGGAAGTATCCGCGAAAGACTTTCCGATATAAAGGATGTGATAACGAAATGAGTTCAAATCCCGCAGAAATCAGTAACATCATAAAAGAACAGATTAAAAATTACAAGTCACGGATAGAAATGAAAGAAACAGGCTCCGTTATCCTTGTAGGTGACGGTATTGCGAGAGTTTACGGACTTCGCTCCTGTATGTCAGGCGAGCTTCTTGAGTTTGATGACGGCTCTTACGGTATGGCTCAGAATCTTGAAGAGGATACCGTTTCCGTTGCGCTTCTTTCAAATGATAACGAGATTCGCGAGGGTACTGCCGTAAAAAGAACGGGCAAGGTGCTTTCCGTTCCCGTAGGTGAGGCACTTCTCGGCAGAGTTGTAAATGCTCTGGGAGCACCTATTGACGGCAAAGGGCCTGTTGCAACAACTGAAACAAGACCCGTTGAATCGGAAGCCTGCGGTATTATTGAAAGACAATCGGTTTCCGTTCCTCTCCAAACGGGTATCAAGGCTATTGACGCTATGATCCCGATAGGCAGAGGTCAACGTGAGCTTATTATCGGTGACAGACAGACAGGTAAAACCGTAATCGCTACGGACACAATTATAAATCAGAAAGGCAAGAATGTAATCTGTATCTATGTTGCAATAGGTCAGAAGGCATCCTCGGTGGTACAGCTTGTAAACGAGCTTACCCGTGCAGGTGCAATGGAGTACACAATAGTTGTATCCGCATCCGCATCTGAGACAGCTCCGCTTCAGTATGTAGCTCCATATGCGGGCTGTGCAATGGCAGAGTACTTCAGAGAACAGGGTAAGGATGTGCTTATCGTTTACGATGATCTTTCAAAGCACGCTGTTGCTTACCGTGCACTTTCACTTCTTATCAGAAGACCTCCGGGACGTGAAGCTTACCCCGGTGACGTATTCTATCTCCATTCGAGACTTCTTGAACGTGCGGTTTGCGTTGCTCCCGAATTCGGCGGCGGCTCAATTACTGCGCTTCCAATTATTGAAACACAGGCGGGTGACGTCTCGGCGTACATTCCGACAAATGTTATTTCCATTACAGACGGTCAGATATTCCTTGAAACGGAGCTTTTCCACTCGGGTATCCGTCCTGCCATAAACCCCGGCATTTCGGTATCACGAGTCGGAGGTGCGGCACAGCTTAAGGCGGTTAAGAAGGTTTCCGGTCCTCTCAAACTGCTCTATTCGCAGTACAGAGAGCTTCAGGGCTTCGCACAGTTCGGTAGTGACCTTGATGCTGATACCAAGGCAAGACTTGCACTGGGTGAGCGTATCGTTGAGGTACTCAAGCAAAGCAGAAGCTCGCCTGTCCGTGCGGGATGTCAGGTTGCAATCGTTTACGCCGTTACAAACGGATATCTTGATGAGGTTGAGGTATCAAAGGTCGGCGAATACGAAAAGGATCTTTACAGACTGCTTGAAACAAAGTATGCAAAGCTTCTTGAACGCTTTGAAACAGGCTACTATGAGGATGAGGACGTTGAAGCTCTAAAGGCTGCGCTTTCCGAGATGAAGAGGTGATAGCGTGAAAACCAACTATCTTCAAAACGAAGCTTCGGTTATTTCACGCTCAAAAATTCCGCCGCAAGCGGCTAAAGGAGGGGTAATGTGGCACAGGATATAAAGAGTCTTCGTACACGAATAAAGAGTGTAAACTCTACCCTGCACCTTACAAAAGCCATGGGACTTGTTGCATCCTCAAAGATAAGACGAGCTACCGAGGCAATGAACAAAGGTCGTCAGTATGAGGCGGCTGTTCGTGAGGCTGTATCGCTCCTTACATCAAACAAGGAATGTGAAAAGAGTCCCTTTATGCAGAAGCGTGACAGCGGCAGAACAAGAATAGTTGTCATTGCGGGCGACAGAGGACTTGCGGGCGGTTACAATGCGAATGTGTTCCGTCTTGCAAAGCAGTATCCGGATGCGGAAATTATCGGTATCGGTAAGCGTTCCTGTGACAGATACGGCACAAAGCTGTACCGTGCCGAGGGGTTTACCTATTCAGATGCTATGGAGATTGCAAAGAAGCTTTGTGAGGACTTCAAAAACGGTGAGTATGACAGGCTTGCGTTTATCGGGACAAAATATGTTTCCATGATGACGCAGGAGGCTGAGATAAAGTGGATACTCCCACTTGAGCGTACCGAAAGTACTGCAAAGGCAGGTATGATTTTTGAGCCGGATGAGCTGACTATCCTCAACATGGCGATTGTCGAATATGTAACCGGTATACTTGCCGCGACTGTTCGTGAGAGCTTTACGAGCGAGGTTGCCGCAAGAAGATGCGCAATGGACAGTGCAGGAAAGAATGCACAGGAAATGATTGATACTCTCAGTCTTGCGTACAACAGAGCACGGCAAAGTGCCATTACGCAGGAGATTACGGAAATTGTTGCAGGAAGCGGACAGTGAGAAATTTGCGAAGCAAATTGCAATGCAGAACGCAAAATGCAGAATTATTTAAGGAACAAGTCCGCAGGATTTCAACAATAATTATTCATCATTCATTATTCACTATTATCTAAAAAGGTATGGTACAAACTATGTCAAATAACGCTATGGGTGTCGTTTCTCAGGTCATGGGACCTGTTGTTGACGTGCACTTTCAGCAAGGGGCTCTCCCTGCTATATACAATGCTCTGACTGTTCCGATCGGGGATAAGGTGCTGACAATTGAGGTTGCACAGCATATCGGTGACAATGTTGCAAGATGTATTGCCATGTCCTCGACCGACGGACTCCAGAGAGGTGCTCCCGTAACTGATACGGGCAGTGCCATAAGTGTTCCCGTAGGACGTAAGACTCTCGGAAGAATTTTCAATGTTCTGGGCGATGCGGTTGACAATATGCCCACCCCAGAAACGGAAGAAAAGTGGGATATTCACAGAGAAGCTCCCGGCTATGATGAGCTTGCAACAAGTACGGAAATTCTTGAAACGGGTATTAAGGTTATCGACCTTATCTGTCCTTTCTCCAAAGGTGGTAAGATTGGGCTTTTCGGTGGTGCAGGTGTTGGTAAGACAGTCCTTATCATGGAGCTTATAAACAATGTAGCAAAGGAACACGGTGGTCTATCGGTATTTACAGGCGTTGGAGAACGTACCCGTGAGGGAAATGACCTTTACAATGAAATGAAAGAGTCGGGCGTTCTTGCAAACACCACGCTTGTGTACGGACAGATGAACGAGCCGCCAGGAGCGAGAATGCGAGTTGGTCTTTCGGGACTTACAATGGCGGAATACTTCCGTGACAAAGAGGGACAGGACGTGCTTCTGTTTATTGACAATATATTCAGATTCACGCAGGCAGGCTCCGAGGTTTCCGCACTTCTCGGACGTATGCCCTCTGCCGTTGGTTATCAGCCGACGCTTGCAAACGAGATGGGTACTCTTCAGGAGAGAATTACCTCCACGAAAAAGGGGTCAATCACGTCCATTCAGGCGGTATATGTTCCTGCGGACGACCTTACCGACCCTGCTCCCGCAACGACCTTTGCACATCTTGATGCCACAACGGTACTTTCAAGAAGCATTGCTTCACAGGGTATTTATCCTGCGGTTGATCCGCTTGAATCCACAAGCCGCATACTTTCCGCTGAGATTCTCGGCGAGGAGCATTACAATGTAGCCCGTGAAGTACAGAGAATACTTCAGAGATACAACGAGCTTATGGACATTATCGCCATTATGGGTATGGACGAGCTTTCCGATGACGACAAGATGCTTGTGCAGAGAGCGAGAAAGATTCAAAGATTCCTTTCACAGCCTTTCCATGTTTCCGAGAAGTTCACCGGTTACCAGGGCGTGTATGTACCTCTTTCCGAAACAATACGTGGCTTCCGTGAAATAATTGAGGGCAAGCACGACGACATTCCCGAATCTGCGTTCCTGTTTGCAGGTACAATTGACCAGGTTGTCGAGAGAGCAAAGAAGGCGTAAATTATGAAGACATTTAAATTAACCGTTTCCTCCCCTGACGGAGATATATTCAGCGGTGAGATAGTAAATCTTTCCCTGCGGGGTGCTATGGGTGATCTTGCCGTTATGGCGGGACATATCCCTTTTATCACCTCGGTTGTTCCCGGAGAATGCAAGATTGAGTTTGAGGACGGTGAGGAAAGAATCGGCTCTACCGAGGGTGGGATATTGACCGTTGGAAATGATGGCTGTGTTACACTTCTTGCGGGAAGCTTTAGGTGGAATGCATAATGCACAATGCATAATGCATAATTGATAACTTCTAAAAACTCATTTTGAAAATAGGATTTAGGGAATAGGATTTAGTGAATGTTGGGAACTTCGTTCACTTCGGATTATTAAAATATTAAAGAGATACAATTTATAATCAAATGGAGATTTTTGCGGGTATTTGTATCAACTAAAATTTCGATCAAAGCATTCCGCACTCCGCACTCAGAAGACCTTCGGTCTTTATTCCGCACTTAATCAGCTCCCGTCCACTCAAACCACTTTGAGGTTTTCAGAAATACCCGATTCATAATTAAAAATTTATCCCCGACAGGCTTTGTGGACTTGTCGGGGAGTTTTTCGGTTCAGATGAACATTTCGGATTGCGGATGATTCAAATTCTTTCCTGTCGGTTGAGTTCTTTGCACAAAACTATAACTTTTGACATGGCGGTCACTTTGATTCCGGACAATTAAAACCGGTCGGACAAAATCGGGTACATAATCGTGCATTATGCATTTCATGCAAAACGTGACAAAAATTCCCGATTGACACCAAGCCAACCGGGAATCCAAACAATTCTGCATTTTGCATTTTGCATTTTGCATTGCGAATGGTGGCGTGCCGAGTCGTCACGCCCTACAAGCTCAAAGGCTGTCCGCAACCTCATAAATAAGCTTTTCCGTCTTTTCCCAACCGAGGCAGGGGTCAGTGATGGACTTGCCGTAGGTATTTTCGTCAATCTTCTGTGCGCCGTCTTCGATGTAGCTTTCAATCATCATGCCCTTGACAAGCTTTCTTACATCGGGATTTACCTTGCAGCTGTAGAGGACGTCCTTTGTGATTCTTATCTGCTCGAGGTACTTCTTGCCGGAATTTGCATGGTTTGCGTCAACGATAACTGCGGGATTCTTAAGACCCAGCTTCTGATATGTTTCGTTAAGACGTACAAGGTCTTCGTAGTGGTAGTTGGGCATACTTCTGCCGAATGCATCGGTGAAACCTCTGAGAATCGCATGAGCGTAAGGGTTACCCTCACTTGTTACCTCCCAGCCTCTGTAGATAAATGTGTGAGATCCCTGTGCCGCAGTAATTGCGTTCATCATAACGGAAATGTCGCCCTCTGTAGGATTCTTCATGCCTATGGGGAGATCAATACCACTTGCTGTAAGTCTGTGCTGCTGATTTTCAACAGAGCGTGCACCTACTGCGATATATGCAAGGAGATCCGAGAGGTATCTGTGGTTTTCGGGGTAGAGCATTTCGTCTGCACAGCTGAAGCCTAGGTCACGAAGTGCACACATATGGATGTCACGGATGGCGATAATACCCTCAAGCATATCCGGTTCCTTTGTCGGGTCGGGCTGATGGAGCATTCCTTTGTAGCCTGCGCCTGTTGTTCTGGGCTTATTGGTGTAGATTCTGGGAACAATTATTACCTTGTCCGCAACCTTATCCTGTACGGTACGCAGCCTTGAAATATAGTCAAGTACCGGTTCTTTACTGTCTGCGGAACAAGGTCCTATAACAAGTACAAACTTGTTGCTCTTGCCTGCAAATACGTCTTTAAGCTCGTCTACGCTCTTTTGTCTGTCGTCAATCATTTTCTGTGTGAGTGGGAACTGTGCCTTAATATCTTGGGGAATGGGGAGTTTTCTTTTGAAAATCATGTTCATTTTTCCTTACCTTTCTTTTGTTTAGTGCTTTTTTTACGAGAGGCCTTCGGCGAGTTGCTTATGAAGTTCGGCGTTGCCGACCTTCAAAAAGCTCCGCAAAAAACTTTAATTTTTCGCACTCGCTTTGCTCCTGCTCTGATAAATTATTGTCATTTATTATGTGGGTTTGTTGAAGCGTTTACGGCGTTCTGTGGAGAGCTTCATCATGTCTCTTATACCCTCTCTGTTGTCGTTTGCTATCATATCACGCATTTTGGTAATCTGTTCGATAAATGCGTCGGTTTCCGAGAGAAGTGCGTCTTTGTTGAGGAGGAACAGCTCGCTCCACATAAGGTCGTTGATGTTGGCAATACGGGTGAGGTCACGGAATGAGTCACCTGTGTAGTCGCAGAGCTTTGGGTCTCCGTTGGTACACATGAGAGCTACTGCTATGGCGTGTGTGAGCTGTGAGAGAAATGCTATCATTCTGTCGTGTTCCCAAGGGGAAAGAATACTGATTTTACGGAAGCCCAATATTTCGCCGAGCTCGCAGCAGACCTCTATTGCGTGCTCCGTGTTTTTCTCCGTTGGGACAACAATGTAGTTTGCACCTTTGAAAATTGCTTCGTTACTGTTGTGTATACCACCGACTTCACGTCCTGCCATAGGGTGTGCCGCTATAAATTCGGCTTTGTTTCCGAGCTTTTCCTGAGCCTCCCCGACAATCACGGTTTTAACACCGGTAACGTCGGTGATAAGGGTGTCTTTTCTTACAAAGTCACGGTATTTTTCAAGCCAGTCAAGGAAAACGTGCGGATAAAGGGCGAAAATTATAATATCTGCCCGTTTTACAGCTTCCTCTGTGGTTATGGTGCTTCCGACATCTATTATGTCCTTATCGAGTGCGTATTCTATAACATCAATGTTTTTATCTATTGCTTCAACGTAAAAGCCTTGTTTTTTAAGTGCTCTTGCATACGAGCCTCCCATAAGTCCGAGACCGATTATCAGGAATCTCGTGCTTTCGGGAATTTTTTCGTAGTTCATGCTTAGTGCCTTTCTTTGTGCTTGTGATATTTGTTTGTGGTGAATATACAGATTGTACCCTTCCGAATTTCGGTTTATGGTGCAATCTTTGTTCTTTCCGTAACGTCGTGCCGAGGTCGTCACGCCCTACTGACATCGACTCCGAGTTCAGTTATCTTTTCAAAAAAGTCCGGCATACTTTTTGCACAGTCCTCGCATCCTATTATTTCGCCGCCGTATTTTGTCATGAGGATTGCAGTTGACATTACAACTCTGTGGTCGGAATTTGAAAGTATCGGTTCTGTCGGTGTGTGGAGTTTTGTGTTTTCTACGATTATTTCGTTGTCATAACAATTTATTACCGCACCGAACTTTGACAGTTCGCAGCGCATGACTTCACCTCTGTCGCTTTCTTTAAATTTGAGCCTTTTTGTACCAATAAGCTTTCCACCGCCGTATTCGGCAAGAAGAACAAGAAGTATGGGTGCAAGGTCGGGACAGTCGGTTATATCAAGGACTGTGTTGCCTTTTTTGATTTTTTCGTAGTAATCGAGGTAAACGGCATCACCTTGAACGGTATCCCCTCGCAGTCCCTCGACTTTTACGTTGAAACCGAGAAGATTCAAAGCTTCAAAGAACGCTGCGCCTGAGCAGTCACCCTCGACTTTTGTGTTTTTTGCGATATAGCTTTGGTTTCCTGGGATTTTAAATGTTCGTTCACCGTCAAATTCCACTTTTACGCCGAAATCTTTCATTGCTTCAAGAGTCATGTCGATATATGGCTTACTTTCGGGGTACGTACCGAGAATTATTTCGCTGTCGGTATTTGCAAGGGGCAGTGCAAACAGGAGCCCGGTTATGAATTGACTGCTTTTGTTGTCGTTTATTTTGTAGATACCGCCGCCGAGATTCCCCACAATATGAAGTCCCGTTTCGCTTTTTTTGAATGTAAATCCTTTTTCCATGGCGATTTCCTCGTATACGCCGAGAGGTCTTGAGAAAAGTCGTTCCTTACCGAAAAATTCGGTTTCTTTACCTGACATGAGTGCTATCGGAATCATGAATCTCAGGGTACTTCCGCTTTCACGGACTCCGAGGGGCTTGCAGGGTACGCTTTCAGCGGGAGAAAATCCGTCTATAATAACGTAGTCCTCTCCCCTTTCCACTTTTGCACCGAGGGCTTCAACGCAGTCAAGAGTTGCTTTTATATCCTCGGAGTAGGCGATATTATCGATACGTGACCTGCCCTTTGCCATGGAGGCACAGATGATGTACCTGTGTGCCATGCTCTTTGACGGCGGTGCTTTGACTGTGCCTTTTATTACGGACGGGGTTATTTTTGCAATCAAGTAAAT
>JAZUOL010000014.1:0-2863 GCA_045604605.1 Acutalibacteraceae bacterium
GATTTCATAGCTGTATGTTTTAGAAGCCATTTCATCGCGATAATCGAAGAAGTTTTCTGCCTGAGTGGGGAATGCGATGTATGAAAGAACATCTTCGTCACTCTTTGCTTTTTTGCCGATTTCAGCTTTTGCAGCTTCAAATGCAGGTTCAAGTGTGTCAGCATATCTGCCTTCGATTTCTTTTTCGTCGCCAAGAATCTGCTTTTTAACATCTTCGTTAACCTTACCGGGAGCTTTACCATATTCACCCATAAGGTAGGATTTTACTTCTTTGGAAACGTTTTTATAACGCTCACCTGCAAGAACGTTTGCAGTAGCCTGAACACCAACCATCTGGCTCATGGGAGTAACGAGAGGGGGATAACCTAAATCTTCACGAACTCTGGGAGTTTCAAGAAGAACCTCGTCAAATTTATCCATTTTGCCCTGTGCAGTAAGCTGAGCAACAAGGTTTGAAAGCATACCGCCGGGAACCTGATAGTCAAGAGCTTTTGCATCAGTTGCAAGAACTGTGGGGTTAAGAAGACCGCTTTCAAGAGCTTTTGCTCTGATGGGCTTGAAGAAATCGGCAATATCTCTGAGAGTTTCGTTGTCGAGACCTGTTTCGTAACCAAGCTCTGCAAGAGTATAGTTGAGAGTTTCTGTTGCAGGCTGTGAAGTACCGCCTGACATTGTGGAGATAGCAGTATCAATAACATCAACGCCAGCTTCAACAGCTTTAAGGCAAGTCATAAAGCCAAGACCTGTTGTGCTATGAGTGTGAAGTACAAGGGGCACATCAACAGCATCTTTAAGTGAAGAAACAAGCTTGTGTGCTTCTGCAGGGCTGAGGATACCTGCCATATCCTTAATAGCGATTGTCTGGCAACCAATGCTTACCATATTTTTAGCAAGCTCAACATAAGAATCAAGAGTATGAATAGGGCTGATTGTATAGCAGATAGCACCGGAAGCTATAGCTCCGTTTTTAACTGCTTCATCAACTGCAACCTCAATATTCTTAACGTCATTGAGGGCATCGAAAATTCTGATTATATCAATACCGTTTTCAACGCTCTTTTTAACGAACATTCTTACTACATCATCAGGGTAGTGATGATAGCCGAGAAGGTTCTGACCTCTTAAAAGCATCTGAAGCTTTGTATTGGGACAAGCCTTTTTTATTTTTCTGAGTCTTTCCCATGGATCTTCTTTAAGATAACGAAGACAAGAGTCAAATGTGGCACCGCCCCAGCACTCGAGAGAATAGTAACCTGCTTTGTCGAGTTTTGAGAGAATAGGCTCGAACTCATTGAACTTCATACGGGTTGCGATAAGTGACTGGTTAGCGTCACGCAACACGGTTTCGGTAAATTGAACCTTTTGCATTTGCGATTTCTCCTTCATTTAAAATTGTATAAGGAAGTTTTATATCTAAGGTAGGATTGGAAAAATATCCCTACCAAATTTCCCCACTTTAGCATACACTAAACGGAGGAATTTATCAAGTGTATTGTTACATTTTTGTCAAAAATAAAGCTAAAAAACATTAATATTTTGCCAAATAAATATTATAGTATACAAAGCAAAGCCTCTGCTTTTATAAAAACAAAAAAGCAGAGGCTTGTATGATTTCCCCATACTATTATAATATATAGCATTTATCTGCAGAAAACGTGTCGCCCGATTGTTGTGATTACAGGGCGAGTACGAATCCATTTGTTTGATGTTTTTGCAGGATTGTAATAGTACAATGCACCACCACTGGGATCCCAACCATTAATTGCATCTTGTGCTGCTTTACGGGATGTGGCATCAGGAGAAACTGACCAGTTGCTATCCCTGACTGCCGAAAAGGCACCGGCTTGATAAATAACACCTGCAACAGTGTCGGGAAAAGATGAAGAATCAACACGATTCAAGACAACTGCACCAACTGCAACCTGGCCGGTGTAATTCTCACCACGAGCTTCTGCAGCAATGACCTTCGCAAGAAGGTAAACGTCTGATGAACTGTAACCGCCTGTTGAACCAGCGGATGAAGAACCAAGACCCAGATATAAAAGTGTTTTAGGTCCGGCGATGCCATCAGCTTTAATACCAACTGATTGCTGATATCTTTTAACTGCACTTTGAGTTTTAGCTCCATATATGCCATCGACAGTACCGTTGAAGAAACCAAGTGATTTCAGTTTGTTCTGAATTCGTCTTACTTCGTCACCCCTGGAGCCGATTTTTGAAAGAACGTCTTGTGCTTGTGTCTGTTCTGTTTGTTTTGAGTAAATAAAGCTTATACCAATTATAATAGATAGACTTAAAACAATGCCTATAAATCTACCATATTTTGAATGTATAAATTTTTGAAAATTCAGGTCGGATTTTTTCTGTACCATAATGCACCTCGTATAGTTTTTTAGTAGTTTTTTCATTAAAAATACAATTATACATGCTTTCTACAAGATTTTGAACACAAAAATTGTGGTTGTTCAATATGCACAACCACAATATATTGTGATTGGTAAAAAAGTTGAAAAAAATTTAAAAAAATTTGAAAAAAATGCTTGACAAATAGTACATGTGGTGATATTATATCAAGGCACTCTTCAAGAGGGGCAGAAAACGAGCTGCAAAAGTGGTTCGCGGGAGACCTTGAAAAGAGAGTAACGAACCTTGAAAATTAAACAACGAGAAAAAAGAAACCCTTGAGATTTTTTTGAGCGTAAAAGAGATTTTGCGACAGTAGAATTCGGGCTTCGAAAGAAGTTTGAAAGCGATACGCTAGAGTATCGGTCAATGAGCGAGAAAGCTCTGAAAAAGGTTTAAGCATCGAAAGATGATTAGATACAATTTTTTAGAGAGTTTGATCCTGGCTCAGGACGAACGC